>JBDKTH010001147.1:0-8870 GCA_039680305.1 Thermoguttaceae bacterium
TTTCTCTAGCCCAGGCGTTCACGCCTGGGACTGGAGCCCGCGACTCCAGAATAGACCACCAACCCCGTTCACGGGGTTTTTCAGTCGTGGCTTCAGCCGCCCCTGAAGGGGCTCTTGAGAAAGGATAGGCATAGGCGTCTGCGAGGCCCAGGCGTGAACGCCTGGGCTAGAGAAAAGTGAAGCCGAGTTGATGTCCGTGTTAACCAACTAGTGAACAAGACGCGGCTGGCTTTGTCGGCCAATGGTCCCGACGTCACAACCAATATCCCTCCCTCCCTCGATGATGAAACCCGCCTTGAATGTCCGTGCAGCGATTGGTCTCTTCCTCCTCGGTCTTGCCGTGTTCCCCACGGTATTGCGGGCCGAAGAAATCCTCGTCGATCCGATCGACGACGTAAAGCATTGGGCCCTGACCGGCCACCGGGTCAACTACGTGCTTGGCCAGAGCAAGCTCGAAGCGGTCAACGAGCCTGCCCGGCCGGGGGCGAGCGGGGCGCTCAAGCTGACCTACGACTTCGAACGCCGCGCGTGGATGGGCATCCAGTGGCTCGGGGCGCCGATCCCGGGGCGGGCCGAGGCGGTATCGTTCTGGCTCTTTGGCGACGGGAAGAAACAGAAGCTGTCCGCCCGTCTGGAAGACGCCGCCCGTCAGATCTACGATGTCCCGCTCGGCGCGGTCGACTGGGAGGGATGGCGCCAGGTGCGAGTGCCGATGGAAGAGGCCCAGTGGCACGCCGTTCGCCGCTTTGCCGACGAGCCGGCCCCCGTGCGTTGGCCGGTCACCCTGCGCGAGTTGCGCATCAGCCGGACCGAGGTCAAGCCGCCGCTAAGCTCCGTGGTGTTTGCCGAGCTTCGCGCGACGAGCCGCGTCGAGCCGCTAGACCACCTGAACATCCAGATCGCTTCGGACGCCCCGGCCAGTGTGTTCTACCTGCCCGAGCCGGTCGTGCTCCGCGTGACGCTGGAGAACCCCACGGCCACGCCGTTCGAAGGCCGGCTGGAAACGGTCGTCGAAGACTGGCAGGGACGCAGCCAGCGGTTTGAGCACGGCCGGTTGAGCATCGGGGCCAAGGCCTCGGCCCAGCGGACGCTCGAGGTTCCGATCCAGGCCCTGGGCTCCTACAAGGCCTGGGTACGGTTCGCCATCGGCGAGCGAGTGCGCGAGGCGTCGCGTCAGGTGGCGGTGAGCCGGAAGGCGAGCGGCCCGGCCACGATGGAGCCGCGTTCCCCGTTTGGGATGGGGCTCTATCTACCGCGGTTCCGCACCGACGAACAATTGGCCCAGGCCCTGACGCTGGCCCGCGAGGCGGGCGTCAAGTGGACCCGGGCGGACCTTTCGCCGGCCCGCTTCATGCCCGCCCAAGGACGCCCGGTCTGGGACTGGCCGCGTTGGATCGCCGGCAAAAGCGGCGGGGCCGTCGAGTTTTCCCCGGGCCAGAACCTGACCGTGCCCAGTTCGGCCTCCCTCAATCGGCCCTGCCAGACCGGCGAGTTGACGCTCAGCTGCTCCTTGCGGTTCGAGCGGTTCGACTATGACAGCCAGTGGCGCACGCTGCTCAAGAAAGGCGACGGCGCCAACCGCCAGGTCTTCCTCTTCCTCACCGTACCAAAACGCCAATTGGGCATCTCGTTCGGCGACGGCGCCAACAGTTGGGCCGACCTCCCGTGCACCAAGACCGACTGGAAAGCCGGCCAGTGGTATCACCTGGTCGTGACCCATCGCCGGGCGGACCGGAGCGTGCGCTGGTGGGTCGATGGCGTGCCGGCCGGCGAAGGAAAGACGCGATTCGACGCCACGCCGGTGGCCAACGACCAGCCGCTGGAAATGGGCCAGCAACTTGACTTCGCGCTGGACGACCTGGCCCTCTACGACAAGGCCCTCAGCCCGACCGATCTCGACCAGGGCAAGCCGGTGGCCCGCTGGACCTTCGACGAGCAGAAGGGGCTGCGTGTGACCGACACGAGCGGCAACGGCAACGACATCCAGGTTCAGCCGCCGCACATGGACCGAATCATCAAGCAGTCGACCCAGGCGGGAATCTCCTCGTATTGCATCATCATGGGCACGCCGGCCTGGATGGCCAGCAAGCCGATCGAGGGCGTGGAGCGGCCCTGGAACATCATGCCGCGGTTGGACCTGTGGTCGGCCACGTTGGAAGCCGGTGTGCGGCATCACGCCGAGCTTGGCGTGCACACGTGGGAGATCTGGAACGAACCCAATATCGAGCCGTTCTGGAGCCCCAAGCCCGATCCGGACGAATACTACCAAGTGCTGGCCGCCTCCTATGCGGCGATCAAGAAGGTCGATCCCCAGTCGCTCGTGATGGGCTGCTCCCTGGCCGGGCCGCATGGCCCCAGCCATCGCCCACCCTATGAGTTCGTCGAAGAAGTGCTCAAGCGGGGCGGCGGCAAGGTGATGGACGCCATTTCGATCCATCCCTACCGGCAGCCCCGTGCGCCCGAGGACTCCGAGTATCTCGACGACATCCGGGCGATCAGCGACCTGACGGCCAAGTACGGCCGGCGTCTGCCGATCTGGATCACCGAGGTGGGCTGGCCCAACGGCGTCGGCGGGGCGAGTGAAGCCTGGTCGGCCCAGATGATCGCACGCAGCTATCTATTGGCCATCAGCGCCGGCGTGAAAAACATCGCCTGGTACGACTACCACGACGACGGCCAGGACCCCAGCTACAACGAGCACAATTTCGGCGTCCTCTGGTACGACCTGACGCCGAAGCCGGCCTACTTCGCCTACCGCACCATGGCCACAGAACTGGCCGGGATGCAGTTCGAGCGCGAGGTACCTGTCGGCGAAGGCGTCAGCGTGCTGGTGTTCGCCCGCGGCAAGCAGCGCACGGCCGTGGCCTGGTCCCATCGGCAGGACGTGCCGGTCGCGGTGCGGCTGGGCGGGATGCAGGAGATCGAATGCGTGGACCTGATGGGCAACACTCGCCGCCACGCGGTGCGCAACGGCGCCCTGTTGGAAACCCTGACCGGCAGCCCCGTCTTCTTGCGCGGCGTGCCCGACACGTTCGACGTGGTCCGGCCGATCCAGAGTTCGCCGAGCGTCTTGAAGCTGAGCCACGGCGAGTCGGGCCGGTTGACCGTGACGCTCCGCAACCCGCTGGACCGGCCGATCGACCTCTCCGGCGCCGGGCAAAAGATCAGCTTGCCAGCCAACGGACAGCAATCGTTAACCCTTCGCGTCGCGGCGGCCGACGTCGCCTCGTGGCAGGCGCCCGTGTGGCGCAGCGACGACGGGGCCCTGACGCTCCAGGTCACCACCAAGGTCATTGCCCTCAAGGGCCAGCACGCGGCGATCTACGAGCATCGCGAAGAGGTCAGCCGATCGACGATCGTGCCGAAATCGTCGGACCTTCAGGCAACCGATGAAGTGACGCTCGCCTGCTGGATCCGCAGCGATGGGCCCAGCGAAACCTGGCAGGTGCCCGTGTCCAAGTGGAACCGCGACTCGACGCGAAACTACGGCCTCTATCTCGGCCGCGAGAAGGGCGAGCTCTTCTTCTCGGCCAGCTTCGAGAAGAACCCATCCCCGTTCACCGACGTCACCTGCGGCGTGCCGCTCTTTGATGGCAAGTGGCACCGGGTCGCCGTGACCTACTCGAAGCACGATGCGGAAATCTGCTTCTACGTCGACGGCAAGCTGGTCAAACGCCAGTCGATGGACGGCGGAGATCTCAAGCCGACCGCCACGCCGGTCGCGATCGCCAACGGCTTCCCGGCCGCCAAGGACAAGGCGTCCAAGCCGCCTGCCGCCGTGCGCGGGATCCGCATCTGGAACCGCGTCCTCTCGGCCGAGGAACTGGCCGACGTGAAGTTGTAAGCGACGCCGTCAAGACTCCCTCTCCCTCCGGGAGAGGGCCGGGGTGAGGGGAAGCGAAATGGCGGCATCGTATGCCACTGCTTGTCTGGAGGGCAAGCAGTGTCTCGAAAAGCCCTGGCCGAAGCGAAACGGCACACTGCTTGCCCTCCAGGCAGTGGCACACGGCGAAGCAATCAACGACAATGGAGATTGGCTCCCAATCGCACAACCTACCTCCGCGAGTCGCACCGATGTCCCGTCAAGCCATCCACCTCAGCCTCCTGCTGTTCGTGACCTGCCTCTCGACGCGTGCCTCGGCCGGCGACTGGCCGACGTGGCGCTATGACGCGAGCCGCACGGGCACGTCGCCCGAAACGCTCCCCGACACGCTCCACCTGCAATGGATCCGCCACTGGCCCGCGCTGGTGCCGGCCTTCTGGCAGGTCCGCCAGGAGCGGGTCCAGTTCGACCGGGGCTACGAACCGATCGTGTTGGGCAAGACCGTGCTGGTCGGCTCCTCGCGCAACGACAGCCTTACGGCCCTCGACGTCGACACCGGCCAGGAGAAATGGCGGTTCTACACCGACGGCCCGGTGCGGCTCGCGCCCGTGGGCTGGCAAGGAAAAGTCTACTGCGGCTCGGACGACGGCTGCCTCTACTGCCTGGCGGCCGACTCGGGCAAGCTTCTTTGGAAGTATCGCGCGGTCCCGTCCGAGCGAAAAGCCCTCGGCAACGGACGGCTGATCTCCGTCTGGCCCGTGCGCGGCGGGCCAGTGATCGCCCGGGGCCGGGTCTACTTCACCGCCGGCGTCTGGCCGTTTGAAGGGATCTTTGTCACGGCCCTGGACGCCGAGACCGGCCAGCGCGTGTGGGTCAACGACAGTTGCGGCTCGCGCTACATCGAGCATCCCCATGCCGCCATGGCCTTTGGCGGCCCGTCGCCCCAGGGCTACTTGATGGTGCGCGGCAACGAACTGGTCGTCCCCAGCAGCCGGGCCTTTCCCGCCTTCTTCGACCTCGACTCGGGCAAGCTCGTCGAATTCGCTTTTGGCCACGGTGGGTTCGGCAGCCGACCCGGCTCCTGGTTCGTGGCCACCGACACGGCCGGCCAGTTGGTGATTGATCCGAAAGTCAACACGGAGATGCACGACGGCGGCCAGCAGATCATCGGCCAGCGTGGGGCGATCCGCAAGACGGATGAAGTCCTCCCCGACCGGATCACGATCGGCACGCGCGAGTACCGCATCCAAGAGGGCGTCCGCTCCCTGGTCTCGCTCGGCGGGAAGGCCTATCGATTCGATCAGGCCTTTTCCGGCGTTACGGGCACGGTGCATAGCGTGCTGGCCGCCGACGGCAAACTCTTCGTCGTCACGCAGGAAGGCGACCTCTACTGCTTCGGCCCTGCACGGGCCACGCCGAAAACCTATCCCCTCGACGTGCCGCCGCTCGACCGGCCGGCCGACGCCTGGACGACCCAAGCCCAACGAATCCTCAAGCACACCGACGCCCGCTCGGGCTACGCCGTAGTCCTCGGCCTCGGCACCGGCCGCCTGGCCGAGGCGTTGGCCGCAGAATCGCAGCTGCATGTGATCGTCGTGGAGCCGGACGCCGAGAAGGTGCAGGCTTTTCGACAACGTCTCGACCAGGCAGGCCTCTATGGAACGCGGATCGTAGTCCACCAGTCCGATCCGCTTCAGTTCGCGCTGCCGCCTTACCTGGCCAGTCTGATCGTTTCCGAGGACCGCACGACGGGCGAGGTCGCCGGGCGGCTGGTCGAAACGTTCTCCCCCTCGCTGCGTCCCTACGGCGGCACCCTCTGCCTGGAGTTGGCCGACCAATCCGAGCCGGGGCGTGTCGCCCCGGAATCGGGCCGGCACGGCCCGGCTCGGAATAAGACTCTGAACAAAGTGTCTCGCGACGGCTCCTGGACCTTTGTCACCCGCACCGGCCCGCTGCCGGGCACGGCCGACTACACGGGCCAAGAGAATTTCGACGAACTGGTCCGATCGCCCATGGGCCTCTTGTGGTTCGGCGACACGTTCCACCATCACAAGCTCTTCTACAAGACCTATTACTTTGAGATCGGCCGGGGGCTGCCCACGGAAATCAGCGTGGCCCAGGGCGTGATGAAGTACACCGTGGCCACCGAACCGTATGGCCCGAACCGCCCGGGGATGAGCTACCACGACTACCTGCGATTCCTCGAACGGACGCTGACCTACCAGGACGGCTACACCGACATTTACACCGGCCGGGTGCTGACCAAGCCCTCGGACTCGGCCGCATCAAGTCCCACGCCTCGCGCCGCCACGCCCGATCGTCCCGCGACGGTCTCGCCCGTGCGCACGAATCCTCTGACCGGTTTGGCCGAAGGCCGCGAGTTCCTCAAGATGCACGGCTGCGATCAGAGCGCCGTCGACTATGGGCACGTGTTGACGATGCGATCCGGCACGGCCGCCTATTATGACAAGACGCTCGAAAGCGGCACGATCAACATCAGCGGGATGCGTTCCGGCTGCCGCAACAGCATCATTCCGGCCGGCGGCGTGCTGTGCCTGCCCTCCTGGACCGGCAACTGCGTCTGCAACTACCCGGTCTACACGTCGCTGGCGCTGGTCCACATGCCGGCCCAGTTCGAACAGTGGACGGCCTGGGGCGGCGTGGCCATCGAAGCACCGCTCGGGCGTGTGGGGCTCAACTTCGGCGCCCCTGGTGATCGGGCGACCGACGACGGCACGCTCTGGCTCGACTATCCCAGCGTCGGCGGCCCCTCGCCGGTCGTTCCGGTCAAGATCGAGCCGGAGAACGTCGAGTGGTTCTACCGCCATGCGGTGTGGATGAAAGGCGGCCAGGGCTGGCCCTGGGTCACCGCCTCGGGCGTCAAGGGCGTGCAAGCGATCCGCATCGAGCCGGTCGCGCTGCGATCCGATCCGCCCGGCGAGACGTTCAGCGTGCGCTGGCTCGGCTCGCTCAAGCCGCCGTCGACCGACACCTACACCTTTGCGGCCAAGGCCGACCACGGCGTGCGGCTCTGGATCGGCGATCAACTCGTCCTCGACAACAGCAAGAACCTCCGTCGCGGCAGCATCGACGAAATCGCCGGGACCATTGCCCTCCCGGCCGGCGTGCTCGCGCCGCTCAAGCTGGAGTACTACCAGCTCAAAGGCCGCCCACGGTCCCAAGCCGCATTTTGTGAACTTCACTGGAGCAGCCCGTCGATGGCCAAGACCGTTGTGGGCGAAGCCCCCCTGCAAACGGCCGACGGCCAGCCAGGCGGCTTGACCGGCCTCTACTACGACAGCGGCAATCTCACCGGCCCGGCAGCCCTCCAGGTCGATCCTGAACTTCAGTTCGCCTGGGGCCAGGCTCGCCCGGCCGTGCTCACGCGGCTTCCCCGCCCGCTCCAGCTGCCCCGCCGGACATTCACGGTCCGCCTCTTCTTCGCCGAGCCGGACGGTCTCGCGCCGGGCCAACGGGTCTTTTCCATCAAGCTCCAAGGCCAGGAGGTGCTCCCGCGGTTCGACATCGCCCAACAATCCGGCGGCCCGGATCGCGGCGTCGTGCAGGAGTTCAAAGGCATCCCGGTCCAAGACGCCCTGGCGATCGAGTTCCGTCCAACGACCGACAAACCCGCCGTGATCGGCGGAGTGGAACTGATCGCCGAAGGACCGTGAGGGCGATTGCCGTCTCCTCGGTTGATTAACGCAGCCAATCAACGCGGCTTTGCTTTTCCCTAGCCCAGGCGTTCACGCCTGGGACTCGCGTCCCCAGTCTATTCTTTCTCAAAAGCCCCTTCAGGGGCGGCTGAAGCAACGACCAGGGAAACCCCGTGAACGGGGTTGGGTTTCGACTCCGGAGTCGTGATCTCCAGTCCCAGGCGTGAACGCCTGGGCTAGAGAAAAAACGGCAGGTCGCGGTTCGCAACACTCACCACAGCCGGATGTTCACATCAAAGATGTGCACCAGCGTGAAGTACATCCCGACCAGCAGGAAGACGACGCCCGTGATCCGCCGCGTCCACCACTCGATCTGGGCCAGCCGGTTGTAGGCCTTGCCGAGTGACTGGGCGCTGAACGCGATAACCAGGGCAAAGAAGACGACCGGCAGGGCCGTGGCCACCCCGTAGATCGACGGGACCACGACCATCGAGTTGCTGGCCTCGGCCACGGGGATCAGGGCGAAGAACAGCACGGCCGAAAACGGGCAGAACGACAGGGCGAAAATGATGCCCAGCGGCAGAGCCGCCCAGAGGCCCCACGCCTCGACCCGCTTTTGCAGCTTCTCGCTCACCCCGGGCCCCGAGAAGTTCAACCGGATCAGGTCCAACAGGAACATGGCCACGACGATCAGGATCGGCCCGAGCAGTTGATTCATCGTCGTGCGGAGAAAGGCCGAAAGGTCGGTCCGCGCAAAGAGGCTCGTCAACAGCAGGATCGCCAGGCCCACGTAGGCCACGGTCCGGCCCAAGGCATACAACAGCCCGGCCAGAAAGACGGACCGCGCGCTGGTTACCCGGCGGCCAATGAACGAAATCGCCGCGATGTTCGTGGCCATGGGGCAAGGGCTGATCGCCGTCTGCAGCCCCAGCAGGAATGCCGAGCCGACCCCGACCAACAGGGCTTCCATCACTTGGCCTCCAGGTAGCTGCGCACCTCGCCCTGGACGTACTGGAAGAAGGCGTCCTTCTTGCCCACCAGGCTCCAGACCTTCGGGGCCGGCTTCCAGGCGGTCACCTTGCCGTCGCGCACATCCATCAGCACGAGCGTCGGCCCGGTGATCTGGTAGTAATTGGTGTAGCTCTCGTTCTTCGGATCTTGGAAGTCGACCATCGTCACCGCCACGCGTCCGTCGTTGATCTCCGTCGCATAGCCGGCCTGAATGCCTTCCTCGATGTAGCTGCCGATCTTCTGGCAGGTCGGGCAGCGCTGCGTGCGGTGGAAGTAACAGGCCACCACGCGGTGCGACGGCTGCGTCGCCTGCTTCCCCTCGCCCTTGGCCGCTTGCTCGGGCTCCGCCCCCACGGCGATCGCCACCAGCCCCGTTGCGA
>JBDKTH010000323.1:0-6095 GCA_039680305.1 Thermoguttaceae bacterium
CGAAACGCTGGAATATACCCCGCCGGTCCCTGCAGATCCTCCGTCGGACGGCTTGACAAATCGACCTCAACGACAAGAAGGCCATGGCAAGAATCGAGCAAATCGACGCCTATACGCTCCGCTACCCACTTTCCGGTTACTTCAAGTTCTTCCGCACGCCCGCCGTTCACACCATCGTGTTGGTGAAGATCACGGCCGACAATGGCATGGTTGGCTGGGGGCAGAGTCTGCCCGTGCCGACCTGGAGCTGCGAGACACCGGAGACGGCGGTGGTGGCGATTCGGGAGTACTACGGGCCGGCACTCGCTGGGCACGATCCGCAGGATATCGAAGGGGCCCATCAGATCATGGACCGGACGCTTGCCCCGTCGTTTTCCACCGGCATGCCGCTCACCCGGGCGGGGATCGACATCGCGCTACACGATCTGGCGGGGAAACTTGTCGGTCAGTCGATCGCCCAGCTTTGGGGACGGCCTCGCGGCGAGCCGATCCCGCTGAGTTGGACGATCAACGTGCCGTCGCTCGACCACGTCGACGGGCAGGTCGCAGCCGGGCTGGAACGGGGCTATCAGAGCTTCAACATCAAGGTGGCTCCCGACCCTCGCTTTGACGTGCAGTTGGTGCGTCGCGTTCGACAACTGGTGCCGCACGGATTCATCTGGGCCGACGCCAACGGCGGTTATGACCCGGCCACGGCCCTGGAGGCCGCCCCGAAGCTGGCCGACGCCGGCATCGAAGCCCTGGAGTCGCCGTTGAAGCCGAATCGGATCAGCGGGTATCAGGCCCTCAAGAGACAAGGGGCCCTGCCGATCACGATGGACGAAGGCGTTGTCTCGCCGGTCGACTGCGAGGAGTTCATTCGGCTGGGGATGGTCGACGGCATGACGATCAAGATCTCACGTGCCGGGGGGCTCTTGTCGGCCCGGCGTCAAATCGAACGGGTCTTGGACGCCGGTCTGTTCTGGCTCGGCAGCGGTTTGACCGACCCCGACCTGTCGCTTGCCGCCACGCTCATTCTGTTTGGCGCCTACGGTCTGGAGAAGCCTGCCGCGTTGAACGGCCCGCAGTTCCTTACTGCTGAGATCCTCGCTGAGCCTCTTGTCATCCGCGACGGGACCGCCGAGGTGCCGAGCGGTCCGGGGTTGGGCGTCGAGGTCGATGAAGCGAAAGTTGCCGCGTTGATGGCGTCGGAGAGAGGGTGACGCCATGGGGCCCGGAGATGGCGGGGAGTGTTGTGCTGCAGATTCTTGGTCGGTGTGGCAATTTGCAACATCAAGAGAGAGTGACGGTTAGGCTGTCAAGCGTGAATCTAGCAGATCGGCTGGCCGATTTTCTACTGGTTTTCCGGTCGATCCGCGTTGACCTCCCAGGGGCGCCCCGATAAGCTCGCGGTTTTGACGAGCCGACAGAACCCAAAGGTGACTATTCCCATGACCATTACCGTCGACTACCAAGGCAACCTCCGCTGCACAGCAACCAGTAGTGAAAGCACGCATACGTTGACCACCGATGCGCCCAAGGGGATCGGCGGCAAGGGGGAGGCGATGTCGCCGACGGATCTGGTCGGCGTGGCCCTGGGCACCTGCGTGATAACGATGGTTGGCGCGGTGGCCCAGCGAAGCGGTCTCGATTTGGCGGGCTCGCAGGTCCGGGTGGAAAAGGAAACGGCGGCGCCGGGGTCGAACCAGATCAAAGTGCTGAAGCTCACGATCGTTCTTCCTCCCGGCAAGTCGATCTCCGAGATCGATCGGCAGAAGCTCGAACGCGCCGCGCAGAGCTGCCCGGTCAAGCAGAGCCTGCATCCCGAGATCAACATCGCGATGGAGTTCGTTTATCCCGATTGATCGTAACCATGGCGGTCGTCCGGCCAGTGCGGCCTTCTATCATCCAAACGGTTGGAACCGCGGCGCATTGTATGGCACCAGTGGCGATGAGCTTGTCGTCGGCACCTCGCAAGACCGGGAGTGAGGCTTGCACAATGAATGATGTTTTGAAAGGGCAACGTGCAAGCTCGGTTCAAAAGAACACGGGCGGGACGCCAGTGCCCCCCGCCCGTGAACGGATCGAAGCTCAGCCTGCGGCAACACGGTCATCTCACGCCGTTGCCCGCTGGCGGCGCGATTTGGCCCTGGCCGGCGATCGCTTTTGGGCCGTTCGCGTGGACCGCCTGCCTGTCTCCTTCCGGCTCTGCTCAAGGACTGCCTTGGCGGCTGCACGAAGCTCCGGGTCCCGTCGCCGGATGGTCTGGTTGTCCACGATCCGCTGAAGCAAAGGAATCGCCTCCTGGGTGCGGAGCTTCTTGTTCGTGGTCATTGCGGAGACCGCCGCCAACTTGACCGAGTAAGAGCGGTGCCGAAGTCCATCTAGCACTGCGGGCGCTGCCCTCCCGGTTCGCTCCGGCCCCTTTTTGTCCTCGGCTGGCTGTCGCGGGACACGCTTTCGCGCGGGCTTACCATCGTGCGGCCGGCTCTCCCCTTGTGGCTGGTCGGGCGTCTCGCGCCGGGCCTCCGTGGGGCCCGATTCCGCATCCTTGGCCTGATCGTTTGGCTGCGTCTGGTTCACCGCCTCCTCGGGCCTGTGTGGCATCATAGCCCCTTCGGACTCGATATCCGGCCACACCGATTCGGTTGCGCCTTTTTGCTGGGACCAGATGGAGTCGGTTTTCTGCGTGCCCGCGGAAGCATGGAAGAAAAATGGCCAATTGAGGGCCGTGTGCCAGCAATTGACAACCTGATCCTGGTATTCACGCAGCGCATCCCAGGGCACGATCGACAAGTCTGTCTGCGGGGCAGTGGTATCTGCAAAGGTTTGACTACTCATTCTATGCACTAAATCCTTCTAAACTGACCTTTGGTGGCGGCCCCGGCCGAGTCAACTGCCCCTGAATCGCAAGAGCAGCACTGGCCCCTCGGCCGTTGGCCGAGACCGCAAGAGAAAGTAGATCTTTGAGCAATTCCCATGCCGCAGGGGCAGCAACTGCAGTCTGCGTCGCCGCCAGGCCACCAAACGCGAAAGAGCCGTGTTTGATCCTGTAGCCAAGCGTAGGCCTCTGGGCTCAACGCCTTGCGTCACTGTCTCAGTCGCACGGGCTTGGAACTGGAAGACGCCCGCCCCGCAAGCATGGCGGAGATTCGATTCGGCCGTTCAATCGACCCCACGCGACGGGGGGCTTTTCGGGTCGCGCTTTCCCAGCGATGAATCGCTGGGCTATTGTCAATTGTCCCTGCGGGACAGATCTTGCCAACTCGCGTCGGCCATCGTCTCTATCGCCGCTTGATCACCAGGGCGAAATCGTGATCCGTCGTGCCCAGATCGAGCGAGCCGTTGGCTGGGACTGCTCGGGTCGTGGCCTTTTGCTCGTCCAGGTCGTAGACCTGAACGTCATAGGAGCCTTCGGCTAGTTGGAACGCAAGCTGGAGCGGGGCCGACGCACGCCGGCGCAGGTACTGCTGCAAGAGACGTGGCGGTTTGCCGCATTCCCAATGGTCGATGCCGGCCAGATTGCGCACGTAGACCAGCATTTCACGCCCGTCCTCGCGCGAGAGGTGGTTGAGCTGCCAGCCGGGGTTGAAGCGGAAGGGGCGTTGGGAAGGCTCGGGCGGGGCGAACTCGTTGAGACCGGCTCGCTTGGCGTAAGCGGACGGCTCCACGGTGAAGTCGAAGGCGACGCCCTGGCTCAAGTAGTGCTGGACGTAGCGGCCCATCATCAGGTACGCCTTGCGCCCGTGCGGGGTGCGGAACCACTTGTCGTCGTCCAAGGGGTGCGTCACATCGATGCCGATCTCCGGTTTGGCCCGCTTGAAGGTGGCCAGGTCGAGTTGGGCCATGGCCTGCCGGGCCATCTTGAACTCGCGAACCTCGGCGCCCCGGGCGTTCCAGAAGAACACGCCAGGGTTGCCGTTGGTCAAGGCGAGCCAGATGATGTCACGCATCACCCAGCGGCGTGTGTCGGTGCTTGGATGGGAGGAGAACTCGTCGCCGGCCGACTCGCCGAGCATCGAGGGACCGCACATCTGGCCGTAGCGAGTCAACACGTCGATCGCCGCGCCGTAGTCGATCTCGGCCGTGGTCGGCCAGCCGCTGGGATAGAGGTGGTAGTTGTAGAAGTCGATCCGCGTGTTGCGGTGCCACCAGAGGGGATCGGCCGTGTGCATCCCGCCCCCGCCATGACTCACGCAGGTGGACGTCTTCGCGTCGCGCTGGCGAAGCACCTCGATCGCATGATTGGCCCACGGGGCGGGACAGTTGACCATCTCGTTTTCGAGTTCATAGGCGAATACCTGCGGATTGTTGCGCAGCGCGTCGACGATCTCCCGGGCGTACGCGTCCTGGCAGGCGATCGCGTCCTTGTCGTGGTACTTCTCCTGGATGGGGAAGAGGAGGTTCACGTCCTGCAAGAACCGACGCTGGGCCGGCATCAACGTGTCGAGGTTCACTCCGGCCAGGGCCGGGAGGGCATACTGACGCAGATGCTTCTCGTTGAAATACACGGGCTTCTCGTAGTCCTCGTGGAGCACGACCTGGAACTGGAGGCCGAACTCCCGGGCGAGGTCCATGTAGCGAAGGGCCTCGGCAAACAGGGCCTGGTTGACGCGTCCGCCTACGTCCATCGGCTCCATCCCGCCGGGGCGGTGGGTGCGGAGCATCATGCGCATGGCCGTCACGCCGCTTTCCTGGAGGAACTTCATCCACTGGCGTTTGTCTTCGTCGGTGGTGTCGGTGAACGAGCGAAGCCGGGCCCACTCGCCGTTGGGCGTCTCGCTCTGAACCCAATTGGCATAGAACCCGCCCAGCGGCACGAAGGGCCGGCCGTCGGCGTAGGCGAAATAGCCGTTGGGCAAGAGGCGGATCGGATTGGCTCGCGCTTGGCTGGACGTGACTGAGAAGGCCGCCGAGGTGCCCGAGCAGCCTTGATCGTCCGTGGCCTTGATCGCGTAGACCCAACGCTGGTTGAGGTCGACTCGCAGATTGGTCGCGGCCTTGCCGGAGGCATCGGTCACGAGGTTCTGAGGCGTGAGCGTCGCGCCGGTTGGGGCCTCGAGTGTTACGCGTCGCCCGACGACGGCAAGCGGATTGCCGAACTCGTCGACCAGTTGCACCTGGATGTCGCGCGGGAACCGCTTTTCGTCCACGGTGGTGGAACGGCTGGGCTGGATCGTGTAATGATGGGGCGGGCCCGGGATTGCATCGACCGCAACGCGAGAAGCCTCAAGCGACGCAAAATCGGCCTTGGCTTCGACGACGTCAGTCTTTGCGCCGGCCTTGCGGCTGCACGAAAGGACGACTTCCAGCCGACCCTCGGCATCGGTCAGCCCACGACGGCCGCTTGATCCCAGGGGGAGCGAACGCTGCTGGCTGGCCTCAAGGCTGCCGTTGGACTTGGGCGACAATCGGACGGTGATTGGCTGGCCCGCGACCGGGGCTCCGCCGGCGTCCGTCGCGCGGACGACGACCTTTTGCCTGGCCCCGGCCAACGCCTGGGTACGTTCCACGTCCAAGGTCAGCCGCTCGGGCTTCCCGCTCGGGGTGCCGAGCATTTCGACCGGTTCGCGGATGGCTTCGGTGAAGTTGACCAGACGAATCCAGTCGATTTCCACGTGGGCCTTGGCCACGTGGGAAGTCGGGTCGATGCGGAAGGCGTCCAGCACGCCGCCCCAGCGAGCCTCTTTGGCCAGGTTGACGCGGACGATCTGCCAGCCGGTGCCGTGGACCGGGAAGCGATGGGACATAAGATCGGGCGTGCCCGCCCGGCCGTAGATCTCCCATTCGGCCGAGGGGCAACTCTGACGGATCTTCATTTCCAGCACAGGATACGCCTTGAGGTCGATCGCCAGGGGCCGGTTCGACTTGCGATTGCTTCCCCACATGTCGCCCCAGATGAAGTAGGGATCTTCGGACACGTCCATGCTCAGCACGCCGCTTTTCACCTGACGATTTCGCAGGCAGTCCGGACCGTTGCCCCAGCCATCGATCCCTTCGAAGTCGCCTTCGTCGAAGTCCCAGGCGTCCTGGTAGGTCTCGGTGGCATAGTCGGGGAGCGACACGGCGGCCGCGGGGCCAGACGCCGACGCCCGGCGCTGGGGCTGAAGGAAGAG
>JBDKTH010001384.1:0-3649 GCA_039680305.1 Thermoguttaceae bacterium
CCCCAACTGCCTCGCACGGCGTAGTCGAAATACATCATCGCGCTGAGGGACAGGTAGATTTGCCAACTCATGGGGCCCTGCTCCGGGACGGTAGGTGGCAGAGGTCTTCTACGATCGACTCCCGTATTGCCAACGGTCAATACCAACTCGGTGCGTCTCTCTGCTCCTTATCAAGGTCCTCATCCAAATCCGGATCGTAGACAAACCCATGGTGCTCCGCACACCGCGGTTTGTCCTCCATGCGCCAGGGGATCGCATCGTTGAAAACCGGCCTGGTGTGGAAGGTGTTGCTGAGCTTGCCTCGCTGTTCAAGATGCTTCATGCATCCAATCGCACAGCCCCGGGCGCCGCAGACGGCCAGGTAACCGTCGAATCGCCGCAGGGCCTCCAGGTTGGGGACGTCCTTCATCACGGCGAATCCCAGGTCGTGGGCTTCCTTCCAGGTCGCCTCCTGTTCGTCGATCGGCAGGTACATCCCCGGATATCGCTTGCATAAGTGCGGCGAGGTCGTGCGGTTCAAGCCGAAATGGGTGAGCTTACATTTGCCGAGATCCAAATCATTCCACTCGAACTTCTGCCCCTCGATCGTGATCGATACGCTCCGGTCCTTGGAAATGGCGTGGGCCGGACATTCGGCGACGCACCGCTTGCACCGATCGCAGAGCCGCTCGGTAACCAAAGGATCGGGCACAAGTTCGGCGTCGGTGAGCACGATTCCGAGCCGCTGCCGGGGACCGAATTCCCGGGTGAGAAAGACCTTGGACCATCCCATGGCCCCCAGGCCCGCCGCCGTGGCCGCGATCCGGTGATGCACGGTCACTTCACGCTTGGGCTTGCCTTTGCCCGGCGAGGGGCCCCGCGGGCCCCATTCCCGGTTCGACGTGCAGGGCAACAGCGGCGATCCCTCATACCCATGGCTCTCGATGAACTTGGCGATCTTGTAACCGGCCGACACAACCAGCCGGGTGAGGCCGGCGTAGCCGAAGACCGTGTAGGAGGGCCAATGCGTCCCTTCGTCAATGCCCCGGTAGCATCCGCGAAGAATGCGTCGCGCGATGACGATCACCGACTTGGCCGTGGGCATGATGCTCAAGGGGCTCATGTCGGCCGGCGCATCTTTGAACCGTTCGATGTTGGCGATGCCGATCTTGTCGACATTGCACGTCTCGATCGCATAGCGTTTGAGCGATTCGCTGGTGAGCATGGTTCAGGCGGTCCCCTGCGTTTTGTGCTGGCTGCGGAAGGGGTGGACAAAGCGGGTGGCCAACAGCCCCTGATCTTCCAGATGGGCCACGCAGGCCCGGCCGCACGCAGCGCCGACGCGCCACGGTTCGGCGTTGGGAATATAAGGGTTGGCCACCTTGCCGGTGCTGCAGACGAGGCAGTGGTCGACCTTCAACAGATGCCAGGAGGCTTCGCCCTCACAGAGTGCCAGCGTCGTGAAGCGATCCTGAGCGTAGGCGCCCATCGGGCAAGCCCGCACGCACTCGCCGCACTCGTCGCAGACGGTCCGCTCGGCGACGGCGTCGTATTGATCTGTGGCCGCATCGGTCAAGATCGCGCAGAACACCTGCCGCGGGCCGAACTGATGGGTGAGAAAGAACTTGCCGATCCCCATCCGGCCCAGGCCGGCCGCATGGGCCGCGTAGTCCATGTTGAGAATTACGTCTGGGGCCGGGCGGTTGGGATGGGCCTGGAGCCCCTGGCGTTTCATCTCCTTCGGATGCGGAAAGACGGGCGTCGCTTCCCAGCCTTGCATTTCAATCCAACGCGTGAGGAGGTAGGTCAACTCGACCATGATCATCGGATGGATCGGGTTGCCCGCGGTCATCGTGTGCCAGGCCGTGCCTTCCTCCACTCCCCGCAGCGAGCCGCGTGTGAGCTGGAAGCCGAGGACGATCACCGACTTCGTGTCGGGGTTGATCGACTGGGGGTGTTCCTCGTCTTCCACATTGCCGAAGCGTTCGATGGGCGCGATGCCCACCAAATCGATGCCCAGGTGTTTGGCTCGCTCTTTGAGTCTCGCGGCGTCCAGCATGGAGGCGCTCCTTGGCGTGGTTCCCTGTTTTCTCTGGCGTGATGCGGCACCTCAGGTGTACCCTAGGTGTATCATCCCACGAGAAACGTTGACAAGAACTAAACGCGCACATATTCTGACGGTTTGCGCAGCACCCGCCCGTCCCGACGCATGCGTCGGACTCTCCGAGGCCCACGGCATGACACGCTCTCACACGCCGAAAGTCGCCATCCTGATCAACACCTCGACCGGCTGGGGACAACGCCTGATCCGCGGCATCATCCAGTACGCCCACGAGCATGGCCCCTGGGCGATATGGATCAGACCGAGCACCTTTCAGCCGGAGCTCCACGTCCCCGACGGCTGGCAAGGGCACGGCGTCATCGCACGCGTGGCGACCCGTACCATGGCGCGGCACATCCAGGGGACCGGCCTTCCCTGTGTGAACATCTCGGCGATTGACGTGCCGGAAGCCAAGTTTCCGCGAGTCATGCCCGACTTTCAGACGCTTGCCCGCATGGCGGCCGAACACCTGCTCGATCGCGGCTTTCAGGACTTCGCCTACTATGGCCCGCAACATCAGTCTCTGGTCCGCTACCACTACGAAGGATTCGCCCTGGCCCTGCACGCGGCCAACCGTGCCTGCATTCCCTTTCGCCCCGGCCCAAGACAGCCCGGCCTCTCGCCGTGGCTGGCTCGGCACACCGATCTGATTCGCTGGGTGCGGTCGCTGCCCAAACCGATCGCCGTGCTCACTTGGTTCGTTGACTGCGGCCGGGACGTCATCGATGCCTGCCGGGAGGCCGACATCCTGGTCCCCGAAGAAGTCTCCGTGCTGGCTAGCGACGACGACCCGCTGCTGTGCGACGCCTGCCTGCCGCCTCTTTCCGGCATCACGTCGAGTTCCGAGCAGAGCGGCTATCAAGCGGCTGCCTTGCTCGACCGGTTGATGCAGGGCAAGCGGCCCCCGAAGCGGCCGATCCTGATCGAGCCGACCTCGGTCGTCTCACGCCGCTCGACCGACACGCTGGCCATCGACAATGCCGATCTGGCCCAGGCCATCGCCTTTATCCGCACGCACGCCGCGGAACCGATCCGTGTGACCGACGTGTTGCGCCGTGTCCCGTTCTCTCGCCGTCAGTTGGAGCACGAATTCCAACGAGTCCTCGGCCGCTCCCCGGCGCAAGAGATCCGCCGTGTCCATCTGGAGCGTGCCCAGCGTCTCCTTGCCGAGACCGACCTTCCGATCCCCATTCTCGCCTCTTCGTCCGGATTCAACTCCCCCGAGCACTTCGCCCGGACCTTCAAAGCCCACTTCGGCCGCTCTCCCCTGAAATACCGCAGCCTCGCCCGTAGAGTGATCGGGCGAGAAACCGAGGAAGACAAACCGAGGAACGACGGACGGCACAAAGCGAGGCTGTAACCAGCTTGCCGACCCAGCTTGCTCGCCGTGTTTCGCAGTGCACAAGCTGCCGTTTGAGAACTGGACCGAGGTGCTGGGCAGAAAGGCCGAGATCAGCTCGGCGATTGTCCTGTCATGGCGGGCCAGACTGGCTTTTAACATTCCCTGGGACATCGCGGTATTTTTCTTGACAACATCTTGCATGATCCACGGGAAATCCGCGTGCGATT
>JBDKTH010000249.1:0-7480 GCA_039680305.1 Thermoguttaceae bacterium
GATTGCCCGGCTCCCGTCGCGCAGCCGGCGCACGGTCTGGTGTCGGGCCACGGCGGCGGACCTGCAGCGGGCGATCGCCTGTGGCGTGGAAGGCGTTCATCTTTCCGTGCCCGTGTCGACGATCCAACTGCGGGCGATGAAGAAGAACCGGGCCTGGGCGCTGGAGGCGATCGGCGAGACCACGGCCGCCGCTCGCCGGCACTTCGACTTCGTCTCGATCGGGGCCATGGATGCCTCGCGGGCCGCGCCGAGTTTCCTCGCCCGCTGCGCGCGAGTGGCTCATCAGGCGGGGGCCAACCGCTTCCGGCTGGCCGATACGGTCGGCCTCTGGAATCCGTTTCAGGTGCACATGGTCCTCTCCAGCCTCCGTAGCGCGGTGATGGGACTGGCGGTTGGCTTTCATGGACACAACGATCTGGGCATGGCGACGGCCAACACCCTGGCGGCGATCGAAGCCGGGGCCACGAGCGTCGATGTGACGGTCAACGGCCTCGGGGAACGGGCGGGCAATGCCGCGCTCGAAGAAGTCGTGATGGCCACTCGCCTGACGCTGCACCGCTGCTTGGGAATCGACACACGCCGGCTGACAGCCTTGTCGGCCTTCGTGGCCCAGGCCTCCGGGCGACGCGTTTCGCCCAACAAGCCGATTACCGGGGCCGACGTCTTCCGTCACGAGTCGGGCATCCACGTGCGAGGGATGCTGGCCGATCCGCGAACCTACGAACCGTTCGCGGCCGCGACGATCGGCGGGCATGGAAGCGAAATCGTCCTTGGCAAACATTCCGGTGCCGCGGCGGTCCAGCACGTGCTCCAGCGAGAAGGGTTCCGCGTGGACCGCGACGAGGCGACCCGGCTTTTACAGGCGGTTCGTACCACGGCCATTCAAACGAAAGACGCGGTTTCGCCGCACCTGCTGACGGAAATCTGCTCGGCGGCGCGTGAGGCTTGATTCCACTGCGCGGGGTTGGAACGCTTGATCATCTGACGGGCTGTGTGCCACTGCTTGCCTGGAGGGCAAGCAGTGTCTCCCAAGATCCGGCCGAGATGAAGTCGCAGCACTGCTTGCCTTCCAGACAAGCAGTGGCACACGATTGATTACCGAGAGCTTTCAAAGCAGCGCACGGCGAAGAGTCCTGCCGGCACGTGGGGGCAGGGGGCGGTTAGCTCGATGCGGAGTTCGGCGGTGGTGACAGCGGGCTCAATGCGGAGAGTGCGGCGAGTCTGATGGTTGTCGCTGCATTCGGCGAGAACCTGGCCACGACCATCGAGCACGCGGAACTGCCGCACGCAGAACGGCATCACGCGTTCGGGATGTCCCATCAGAACCGACTCCAAGGGATGATCGAAGTCGGTATCGAATAACAACTCGATTCGTCCGATCGTCTGCGGCGCGGCCCATCGCAAGGTCAGCGTCGGGGCCGGGTCGTCGAAGTCGGCCACCCAGGCGTTCGGCCGCTCTGTGGGCCGAGCGATGCCATTGGTGAGCGACTCTGCTTCAAAGACGTCGAGCGGCGGAACGATCGACAGTGCGAGGTTCTGGCCGCCGGGGCGACGCTCGGGATGCCAGAACTCGAAGCGGTCGATGCCGGAATCCGGCGGCGGCTGTTGAACGCTGCTAGCGGCCACGGCCCGATTGCAGTGTTGCGCGGCGGACAGGACTCCCGTGATCCGCCGGGTCGTGGTGCGCACGCCCTCCTGCGGGTTGGCCTGCAGGCAGACGAACACTTACTGCGCCCGATCGAGACGCGTCTCGAAGTCCAGGACCACATCTTGATTCTCTCCGGCCAAAAGGCGGATCGTTTGCGTGGCGAGGGTTACGTCGGGGGTGAAGTTGCCCGGCCGTTGGCTCGCACGCAGTTCCACGTGGAGCATCGTGGGCTGGTGCACGTCGACGGTGAACGTCACTCGCGGCATGGGACCGGCGGGCATGGGGAGCAGCATGGCCCGGGGTTCGGCCAACGCAACGCCGGGGCCGTCGGCAGGCAGGCGGCCCAACCGCAACCGGCTGGAGGGGCTCAGCGTGGCCGATCGGGCCAGATCCTCTGGATCGCCGAGGGCCAGGCCGGGGATGAACTGGCCTGCGCGGAGTAACTGCCGTTGGAGCCGGTGCATCCGGCCGGGCTCGACGAGATCCGCCGGACGGAGGGTTTCACGCCGGCAGAGGGCGGCCGCCATGCCGACCGCCTGGGCGTTGTGCGCACAGGTCGCCATCACCCGGGTCGATCCAAAGGCGACGTGCGAGGCACTAATGATCCGACCGGCGAGGAAGAGGTTCTTGATGTTGCGGCTATACAGCGAGCGAAAAGGAATCGGGTAGACGCCCTTGGTGTGCCACTGCGCACAGCCTGGATCGGGACTGTAGACGCCGTCGGCCGGGTGAAGGTCGATGGCCCAGCCGCCGTAGGAGACGGCGTCGTCGTGCGGGCGCTGTTCGACGAGGTCTTGCTGGGTGAGCATGTAGTCGCCTTCAAAGCGGCGGCTTTCTCGCTTGCCCGGGATCATGCCCACCCATTCCAAGGTCATCGTCTTGGCCTCGGGGAACTCGCCGGAGTTCTTGATGTGGTTCCACACGCCGTAGACGATCTTCCACAGTTCCCACTTGATCGTCTCCGTCTCGTGGACCGTATCGAGCCGGCCGCCGTACTCGATCCACCACAGCTGGCAGCCGTGCTCGCGCGAGTTGAAACGGCGGTAGCGCGGAATGCGGCGGATGTCGTCCAGGGCGAAGTGGGGAGGGACGAATTGGACGGGCCGGCCGGTGTCCTTGGTGTAGAAGAAGAGCGAGTGGCCCAATAGATCGCCGTTCGGCTTTACCGGGGCCAAGGCTTCGCCCAACTCGTCGCGTGACTCGGAGCCGACGCGGAACGCGGCCCCGGCCAGGAAGCCCAAGACGCCGTCGCCGGAGGCGTCGCAAAACAGCGGGGCGTCGACAATATAGAGGGTCGAGTTCTGGCTGCAAAAGGCACGCACGCTGCGGATCGTCTCGGCGTCGTGCTTTTCGACCTCGTAGACGGCCGTGTTCAGCAGGAGCGTGAGGTTGGGCTCGGCGGTCACCTTGTCCAAGAGCAGCGCGTCGAGGAGCACCGGGTTGCCTTCCGGATTGCGGTAGGCGTTTTCCACCAGCAGTTCATCGATCACGCCTCCTTCGCGGGCCCATCGGTTGTTGTTGCCCATGTGGCTCGTCGCGCCGAGGACCCAGAGTCGCACCTCGCTGGAAGCGTTTCCGCCCAGCACGGGCCGGTCCTGGACGAGCACGACGCGGATTCCCGCCCGGGCCGCCGTGATCGCGCAGCACACGCCCGCCATTCCACCCCCGACAACGGCCAGATCGGCATCGAGTCGCACTGTCTTGAGTTGGCGTCCCTCTTCGGCCGGCAAACGCAGCATCATCTCTCCTCACGCAGACAGATCGTTCCGCACACGATGGACCCGGAAGGCCCAGAGAATCAACCAGGCCAACGGATGCAGCCCGGCCATGATGAAAAACCAGTAGTCGTACGAGTAGTTCTTGACCAGGTAGACGACGATCTCATTCATCGCCATCCCGCCCAGGGCGCTCCCGGCGGCGACCACGCCGAAGGCGGTGGCCACGAGCCGCTGGGGAATCAGATCGACGAGCAACGCACTGATATTGGCCAGCCACGCCAGGTGGGCCAGCACGCCGAGCATGGCGAAGGCCATCGCCATGTTCACCGAGGGTGCCAGGGCCACCAGCGGCGACAGCGGCAAAACGGCCGCGCAGAGGAGCATCGCCCACAGGCGTGCGGCTGGCGCCGAGGTGCCGCGACGGATCAGTCCGGCGGACAGGAATCCGCCGCCGAGACTGCCAAGGTCGGCCGCCAGGAAGATCACCCAGGTCATTCCCAGGCTTTCCTGGGGCACGCCGCGATCGGCGAACAGGTACTTGGCGAACCAGAACTGATAGAAGAACCAGACGGGGTCGGTCAGCATGCGGCCCACGAGGAGCAGCCAGACATCGCGGCGCTTTAGCACGAGACGCCAGCATCGCCATTCGGACATCTTCGTGGGCGGGGCGTCTTCGAAGTCCTCCGCTTTTGCGGCGGCGGCCGATTCCTGCGAACTGCGGCCCGACGGCTGCTCCACGCGGCGGTAGAGCCACAGCCAGGGCATCACCCACAAGAGCCCGAGGGCTCCCGTGGCGACGAACGCCCCTTGCCAGCCGTAGCGGGCGGCGAGGGCGATGACGAGCACGGGGGCGATGGTTGCCCCGATCGTCGCTCCCATCGTGTAGAAACCGATGGCCACGCCGCGCTGACTGGCCGGGAAGCACTGGCCGACCGCCTTGGCGCTGGCCGGCCAGTTGCCGGCCTCGCCCAGGCCCAAGAGAAAGCGGCAGATTCCCAGGGAGAAGAACGACCGGGCGAGGCCCGTGAGCATGTTTGCGCACGACCACCAGGTGATGAACATCGCCATGCCCCAGCGTGCGCCAAGCCGGTCGACGAGCCGGCCGGTGGCCAGGAGTGAAACCGTATAGGCCATCAGGAACAGGCTGGCGATGTTCCCATAGTCGGCCTCGGAGAGCCCAAGGTCTTTCTGGATTGTGGGGGCGAGGATCGACAGAGTCTGCCGGTCGATATAATTGAGGATCGCCGCCAGGAAGAGCATTCCGGCGATCCACCAACGCCAGCTTGAGAAAGACTCCCGCGTGGCCAGCTTCTCGTGGTCAGGATGCTCAGTGGTATTCCGCATTACTTCGACCGCCCTTGCCACGCGGAATGAACTCTCGGTCGGTCGTCAGGAGGAGTTTGTCGCATCGCGCGTAGTAGGCGCCGGTGTCGATCAGGTCGATCGCGACGGGGCCTTTCTCCAGGTGAAAGGTATCGCCTTTCTGCCACTCCCAGCCGTCCTTGCCATGGGCGCCAAACTCGCCTTGCGACTGCCGATCGCCGACGGCGACCCGGAAAGTCCGCTTGCCAGCCGGCCCGGAGGCATAATCGCGCGAACGGACCCACAAGGTATACTCGCCGGCTTGGGGGATTTTGATTTGGGTCTTGGCGCAGCGGTCGCTCTCCGATTTTACCTTATCCTTGCCCGTGTGGCCTCGCAGACACATCTCCTCCTGCCAACTGGCCGTCCATCCCCCCTTCGTCGGAAAACGTTCGGCCTCGATCCAGAGATCCGTGCCTTTCGAGCGGGTGAGGCCCGCCTCTGCTTCAAACTTGGCAACAAAGGACTTCTTGCGATCATCATACTGCTTCGGATCGATCGTGTAGATCCGCAGGTAGTCGAACCAGCAGGCCCCTTGCGGGTCGGCGTCGGGTTTCGTGGCAATGCAACTCAACCAGACGTAGTAGGGACACCACTGAACATCGCGCATATCGACGCTTCGCAGCAGACTCCCGTCCAGATAGAAGTTGACGTAGTCGGGCGCCACCTCGAATCCGTAGGTGTGAAAGTCCTGGCTCAGGTCGGCATCGACCTTGGCGAGGTCCCGGCTGACCGAGCCGTGTGCGGGATACCACTCGATGATCCCGTAGGTGAAGGTGTGCATGTCCTCATAGGCGGCCTGCTCGAAGCAGTCGATCTAGATCCGCTGCTGCTTCAGGTCATACTCGGTCCGCTTGGCCGGGATGTTGTCGATGAAGGAGGTCCAGAAGGCTTCGTGCCACCCCCGGCCGCCGAACATCTTGGCCCGCGTCTCGAAGTAGCCATACTGGTAGGTCTTGCGCGTGATCGCTCCGCCGCCGGTGAACTCGCGGCCGCCGAACGCTTCCTTCTTGAGCGAGATCCGCAGCGCCCCGCTGTCGATCGAGACGTTCTCCGGCCGCTGGCAGCTCTGGTGGCTGACGCCGGTGCGACAGGTCCACTCGGTCATGTCCAACGTCGGGCCGTCGAATTCGTCGGCCCAGACAAGTTGATACCCGGGCGGCACGCTGCTCGATTCGGCGGCCAGGGCCGGACTGGCCGCCAGGCACGCGACGGTCAGCAAGAGGGCGGCGACTGATGATTGCTTCGCGAACATGCGTATCCTCGCGTCTAGGGATTGTTGACCGTCTTCGTCTCGGCGCCGTCGCAACTGGCCGTGGCCCGGTAGACATCCATATTAATCGATTCCTGGACGAACATTACGGAACCGTCGGCCAGGGCGAACAGGCAACCGCCGGGGTGCTGGCTGCCGAAGCTGATGTCATTGAAATTCGAGCCGGTGAACTTGATCAGGTTGATGCTGTTGGTGACGTTCTTGCAGGATGCCGCCGCCGCACCGGCGCAGCCACGGACCCAAGATCGGAAGGCGTCCGAACCATTCCACGAGAGTTCCCCCAAGAGGAAAGTGTTGCTCGTGCCGTCGATGATGTCACGCATTCGTTTGGTTGTGTCCCGCCCGAGGATGCCCTGCGAGGCGTAATCGCCGTGGCCGCCCGCGCCCAGGTAGACCTGATAGTTTGGAGGCGTCGTGGTCGAGCTGGTCGAGTTGAACTGGGGAATCGGTCCCTTGGGCCCCATCACACCGTAATAGTGGATCGAATAGAGTTGTTCCGTGGCGCCCGTGGCAGGATTCGTCGTGGATTCGTAGGGGGTGCGGTCCACTTTGCCGCTCGGGCAGAAGAAGGTGTCGATCCGGTTCAGGGCGAGCACCGCGTAGCTCCCATAGCCGCTGAGACTGAAGTTGAACTTGTCGTAAAGCGGCTTCTGTTCGATGTAGGGGAGGATGCTCACGGCCCACGAGAGTTGATTGCCGGCAGAACGTCCACCGGGCGGAAAGGCGAGAAACGTGTCGTGGTAGTTGTGCAGCGAGATGGCCAACTGCTTCATCTGGTTGGTGCACTGCATGCGCCGGGCTGCCTCGCGGGCCGCCTGAACGGCCGGCAGCAGCAGGGCGATCAAGATGCCGATGATGGCGATGACCACCAGGAGTTCGACCAGGGTAAAACCATGTTCTCGACCACGTTTCATACCGTTGTATCCTCCACGAGCGAAGAGAGAGCGAGGCAAGACATCATCTTCCTCGATTCTAGCGAGCCCCCGGGAATACGCACATCCGCGTAAATGCGCAGAAAACCTTCGGAATTGCGTCGCAGACGTGCTTGTCCGCAGAAGTCGTGGGCGATCGTTCCCAAAAGAAACTGGGGCTCCGCCCCAGCCCCCGGGATTTGTCGCATGGATGCCAATCCCGGAGCCCGCGGACACGCGGTCGTGAATTGTCGTCTGAGAATGAACCTCACAGGTCGTCTCCGGGCTTGGCACGAAAGCGATAAATCCCGGGGGGTTGGGGGCAGAACTCCCCAACGAGGCACCCACAGATTCTGCCAAAGAGTCAAAAAGGGAGGGGAAAGGCGAGCGCGTCAGCCAGTCGCCTCTGGTTGGGGGGATGATCCTGCAATCCGCCTCCGCAGCCGGCCGGCACTCCGCAGATCGCCCCCAGGTTTAGCGAGAGATTTGTTGAAAGCCTCACGTGTTGTGATGCAATTTTTGCGTCGCGGAGCATATTCGCAAGTAACGTCTGTCTCGATAGTTGCAT
>JBDKTH010000161.1:0-2023 GCA_039680305.1 Thermoguttaceae bacterium
TGGGCCGCTCGTCAGCGTCGATCGAGAGAATCCAGTCGCCCGAGGCCTGCTGCAGAGCGAAATTCCGCTGGCGGGCGAACGTGTCGAACGATCGCTCCCACACCAACGCTCCGTACGACCGGGCCACCTCGGCACTCCCATCGGTCGAGCCGCCGTCGATCACGACGATCTCGTCGACCCAATCCAGCCGCGGCAGCAACTCGGCCAGGTGCTTTGCTTCGTTCTGGACGATGATCGCGGCAGTGACCCGGGCCGTCTGGTTCATCGGCACCCTCCCAGGCGGCGAGCCACCAGACCATAGCGGACGATCCACCGCAGGTTGTAGTAGACAGCCAACAACCACAGTTCGGGCGCCAGAAATCCGGTCGCCAGCGCGGCGATCAGCAGGTGGATGCGCACATCGGCATTCCCCGGCAGGTGCCAGAGCGTGCGAAGCAGACGGGCGAGTGTCGAACGCTCCTCGCTGACCGTTTCGACCTTCTCCGGCTCTTTGGGGCCAAAATGCTCTTCGGTCGCCAGACTCTGCATGAACAGATACTTGCCCGCGACAAAGGCCAACACCAACAGCCACGGCCAGGTGGCTTGAGTCTGGCCGGCCAACACGGCGGCCGCTGCCACATGCCAGGCCACGTCCAACAGCTCATCGACGTTCCCGTCGAGCCATGCCCCAAAGGCCGTCACCGTGTGTTGCTTCCGGGCGAGTTGGCCGTCGGTCCGATCGCAAAACCAGGCGGCCAGGACCAGCGTCGCGGCCAGCGGTGTCCACGTCGGCTGCCAGACGAGCAGGCCGCAGGCCGCCAGACCGATCAGCAGGCCGCAGATCGTCAGGTGAACCGGCCGAATCCGCGTGGGGACCAGCGTGGCGGCAACTCTCGCCGCCAGCGGTCGGATATACCAGCGGGAAATCGGATACGCCCACGCCTGATGCCGATCCTTCGACTCGCTGGACGCCGCTGGTTGTCCGACGGCTTCCAGCTGCGAGCCTTCCCTCAGGCGTTCCGGGTGGAACTGCTCAAAGAATGCCCGTTCTCGACTCATCCGACGAAACGTTCCCTCAACCTTCGCCCCGCGTCCTTCGCCCGTCGCTCTTCGTCTCTCCCCCCACGCGATTCTCAACGCCCCGACGAGCGCCCGCGAAAAGGCCCAGCGGCGATCCTTCGGCGTCCACGGAGCACGCACGATGTCGGCCAGCAGACGCACCGGCAGGCCGAATCCTTGTCGGGCGAGGTGGGCCGGATGCCGGAGGTTTTTCCATTGGAAGAGGAGCGTGTTGCGCAGGGCCAGTTGATCGCAGCCCGACGGACCGAACACCCGGCCGAACGTGGCCATGCCCAGGTGCCAGACGACCGCCGCCGGCACATATCGGGCATGGTAGCCGGCTTGGTAAGCCCGCAGGGCGAAGTCGAGGTCTTCCAGCCGGCCGGGGAGATAGCGCGGGTCGAATCCGCCCAGCTCGACAAACCGGTCCCGATTGACGGCCAACGCCGCGCCGGCCGATGCGGTCCGTCCCGGCTGAAGGATCGTGGGCTCGTGACCCGGATACAACGCGGTCGCTTGCACCAACCCCCATCGCCAACACACGGCCGTCTTGAACCCCTCGTAGCCGCCGTCGAATCGCCAGCACAAGGGGGCCGTCATGAAGCACCGCGACTCCGGCTCTTCGAGCAGCGGCGCGACCCACGGATCAATCGCGTCCCGTTCCAGCTTGATGTCGTTGTTCAGCAGGATCGCCACCCGACCTTCCAGCCCGGCGACCACCTCGTTGAACGAACAAAGCCCCCGATTGGGCCGCCGGATCACCTCGACCTGCGGGAACTGGTTTTCGAGCCACGCCACCGAATCATCGCTCGAGTCATTGTCGATCACCGCCACCCGGCACTCATGCCGCGTCCCCTGCGCAGCCTCCACCACCGACGGCAGGCACTCTTCCAGCAACTGCCGGCCGTTGTAGTTGAGGATTAGAAGGTGGATTAGCGACATAGGAAATGATGAATGATGAATGATGAATGATGAATGATGAATG
>JBDKTH010000779.1:0-2023 GCA_039680305.1 Thermoguttaceae bacterium
TGGAAAAACCCTTGGCCATGGACATGGAGACGCTCAACCGCGTCTTCGATCTGGTCAAGGCCAGCTCGCAGGTCGTGCAGATGGGAACCCAGGTCCGCAGCTTCAAGACCAGCGCCGGCTGCAAGAAGCTATTTGAGTCGGGCGCGATCGGCAAGGTCTCGCGGATCGAGCAGTGCCGCAACGGCGCCAAGCCCTATTGGTACTCCTGGATGCAGCGGGCCGAACCGATCAAGGCCGAGGACGTGGATTGGAAAGAATTCCTCATGGACCGGCCCGCGCGGCCGTTCGACGGCAAGCTGCTGACCGGCTGGTATGGCTACCGCGAATTCACCGACGGCCCGATCGCCAACCTGGGCTGCCACTTCATCGACCTGTTCAACTACGTCGTCGGCTCCACGCTCCCCTTGAGCTGCGTGGCCCAGGGCGGCACCTACACCTGGAAGGACGAAGGCTTCACTTGCCCCGACCACTGTCAGGCCACCTGGATCTATCCCGAAGGCTTTTTGGTGAGCTACTCCACCAACTTCGGCAACTCCAGCGGCAATGTGATGAAGATCTACGGCGACCAGGGGACGATCGACATGACGAAGTGGAACGCCCCCACTTATTCCGCAGCCGGAGCCATCAAGCCGAGCAAGCTGCCCAAGGCCGATACGCCCGTCGAAGCGGTGGAGATTCCCGACCACTTCCTCGACTGGCTGCTGTGCCTGCGCAATCGCAAGACGACCAACTCGCCGATCGAGGCCGGCTACTACCACTGCGTCCCGGCCCTGATGGGCGTCCGCGCCATGGACACCGGCAAGCGGCAGGTGTTCGACCCGCAGAAACGGCAGATCTGCGAAGGCTAGTCGCGTAACAGTCTGGATCGTTGATCCACAAGAGGAGTTTTGTCATGCGGTTCTTTCGTCGCCGCTTGGGTTCCGTGGTCGTGGGCGTTGGGATGCTGCTTGCCAGTCTCGTGGCCTTGCCTCAGGACTCGCAAGCTCAACTGACGCTCCATCTGGCCCCCAGCGGCGACGACAAGGGAAGCGGCGAGGCGAACTCGCCGCTGGCCACGCTCGAAGGAGCACGCGACGCGGTCCGCACGCTCAAGAGCCGGGGCGGACTGCCGGCTGGCGGGGTGCGGATCGTGTTGCACGGCGGAACGTATCGTCTCGAAAAGCCACTCGTCTTGACCCCCGACGACTCCGGCACCGCCGAGGCGCCGGTGGTCTATGCGGCCGCTCCGGGCGAGACGCCGATCGTCTCCGGCGGCCGAACGATCGACGGATTCCGCCGCAACCCGGACGGCTCCTGGTCAACCACCATCGACGCGGCCCGCAACCGCGGCTGGGTCTTCCGGCAACTGTTTGTCAACAACCGCCGCTACATCCTCGCCCGCTCGCCCAATAGCGGCCAATACTTCGTGCGCAAGGCCGTGCTGCAAGGCGACATCGAGACCAAGGGGGATTGGGCGGGCAAATCCAAAACGGCATTCGGCTTTTTCCCCGGCGACCTGAAGGCCTGGGACAACCTCCAGGACGTGAACCTGAAACTGTATTTCAGTTGGAACTCGGGCCTCTATCCGCTGAAGTCCGTCGATGAGAAGACGCACGTGGCCCTGTTGGCCGGCCCGGCCGTCTGGCCCATGCCGCGGTCCGCGGGACAGTGCTACCTGGTGGAGAACCATCCCGGCGCGCTGGACTCGCCGGGCGAGTGGCAGCTCGACCGCACAACAGGCCGCTTGACCGTCATCCCGTTTGCGGACGAAAACATCGGCCAGCTGGCCGTCGTGGCGCCCGTCACCGAACAGCTTGTTCTCGGTCAGGGCGATCTGGACAAAGGGCGTTTCGTGGAACACGTCCGCTTCGAGGGGATTTCGTTCCAGCACGCCGCCTGGCACCTGCCGCCCGAGGGCCACGGCGACCCGCAGGCCGAATCGACCCTCGATGCGGCCTTGCAGTTCGACGGAGCTCGCCACCTTGCGATCGAGCGGTGCGAGGTGGCCCACATCGGCAACTACGCCATCTGGTTCCGTGAAAGC
>JBDKTH010000138.1:0-10894 GCA_039680305.1 Thermoguttaceae bacterium
GGGCGATGTCGTGCCTGATGGCGAGGTGGAAGACTACCGCGTCTCGATCATTGCCGCCCAGGAAGACTTCGGCGATGCCCCGGGAAGCCAGACGGCCCGGTCCGACAACGGCGCCCGGCACACGATCGTCGACGGGTTCCATCTCGGTTCGCTGGTCGACTTCGAAAACGACGGGACGCCCCAGGCAGGGGCGAATTGGGACGACACCCATGGCGTGGATGACGAGGACGGCGTGGAGATCGTCGGTGATCTGCGGACCGGCTATACAAGCACGATCACCGTCACGGCCGCGATCCCGGCGACGATTGCGCATGCTTACCTCAACGCCTGGCTCGACTTCAACAATGACGGAGATTTTGACGACTCCGGCGAGAAGCTCGTGTTCCTCCCCCGCGATGGCGTGAGCAATCCCTCCGAGTTGACGAATGGGGCCAACACGCTGAGCTTCAACGTCCCTGAGACCTTGCCCGATGGGCAGCTCATAACCACCCGGAACGTGGCCGCCCGCTTCCGCTTGAGCGACACGCTGGACCTCGGCCCGACGACGCCCGCGGCCGCCGAACAGGGGCCCGTCGGCGAGGTCGAGGACTACATGTGGCAGGTCCTCGCCGGCGAATCGTCGATCAGCGGCCACGCGTTCCTCGACTTGAACGGCGACGGCGAGTGGCAGGATTCGCCTGACAAGGTGGGAAGCATGGCCGTCCCGACGCCTCAGCGTCAGGGGGCCGGGTCGGGCCAACGGGTCCTCTCGGGCACCGATGATTACACTTGGCTGCAATTCGGCTTCGGTTTCGACTACTTCGGAAGTCGCTACACCGGTTGCTACATCAACGCCAACGGCACCATCAGCTTCGGCCCGCCGGTGACCTCGGGCACGCCCGCCGACTCGGACGTGCCGATGATCGCCCCGTTCTGGTCGGACGTGGACATGACCTCCGTTGGCTCGGTCAGCGTACAGAACGGCACGAGCAGCCGCGGCAATCTGTTCGTCCAGATCGACTGGTTCGGAGTCGGCCGTACGGTGGACAATCGCACCAACACGTTCTCGCTCTATCTCGAAAACGATCCGAACGGCGACATCGTGGCCTTCTTCTACGACACGATGAGCTGGGCCGCGCCGACCGACGACGGCACGACAGCCTCGTGGATCGGCTTCGACCCCGGCGCCGGCGAATCGTTCGTGACCTTCCCGCAGCCGGCCGACTTGAGCAAGCTGCGTTCCGCCGGCTCGGTACCGACGTACGCCTTCCGCACCGATCCGACCACGGGCAAGCTCGTGGGCCAAGAGTCGGGCCTGGAGGGCTTCACGATCTATCTCGACATGGACAACAGCGGCACCTACACGCCGGCCGACAAGGTCACGACCACCGATGCCACCGGGTACTACCAGTTCGCCGGCCTCTTCCCCGGCGATACCTATCTGGTCGGCGAAGTTCCCCCCCAAGACCCGAACTGGCAATTGACCAAACCGCTCGTACCGCCCGTTGGGACTTACACCTACACCTTCCCGCCCAATACGAACGAGCAGATTACCGGCTACGACTTCGGCTACCGCCACATCAGTCAGCTGAGCGTGCAGGACGTGGTCGTGACGGAGGGCAACTCCGGCACGACGCAGGTCGAGGTGACGCTGGAACTCACCGACACCTACGGCGGACCGGTGACGGTCAACTACAGCACCCAGAATGGCACCGCCCAGGCCAACCAGGATTACCCGTCGGCCAGCGGCACGTTCACGATTCCGGCGCATGGCGTGCCGGCGCCAGTATGGACAAAGCAGACGTTGACCGAGGATGCGGGCAACGACTTCAGCTACCAGATCGTTGGCAACCTCGTGCTCTGGGAAGGTTATGACGGCCACGACCGGGAACTCTTCCTCTACGACGGCGCCGTGGTCCACCAGTTGACGTCCAACGCGGTCGATGATCGCTATGCGACCATCGTCCAGGGGACCGGCGGGGCCTGGACCGTCTACTGGTCGCAGTTCGACGGCAACGATTACGAGATTCTGGCCAAGCACTACAGCGGCACGGGTACGCCCGAGGCGGTTCAGGACGTCGCGTTGACGAACAACACGTTCGACGACAAGAGCCCGCAGGCCTCGGACACCTTTGTGACCTGGCTGGGCACGACCACCAACGGTTCCGAACTCTTCGTGGCCAAGGTCGACGACACCACCGTGTGGCAGTTGACCAGAAACACCCGGCCCGACTACGAGCCGCAGATTTCTGGGAAGTGCATCGTCTGGTCGGGCGGCACGGGCAACAATCAGGAGATCTATCTCTGGGACGGCTCGATCTGGACCAACACGGCCACCGATCCGAGCAGCTACATCCAGCCGCTGACCAACAACGCGAGGGTCGACCAGTGGCCGAAGATCGACGACAACCTCGTGGTCTGGGAAGGCTTCGACGGCGAGGACTCCGAGATCTACATGTATCAGATCGGCGGCAGCCTGGCCCCGGTGCAGGTGACCCAGGACGACGACGGCACGGCCGACACCCAGCCGCAGGTATCGGGCAACATGATCGTCTGGACCCGGACGTCTCCTCCCGGCACCACCGACATCTACGGCTACGATGACGATGATCCCGAGATCGCGTGCTATGATGCAAGCAACTGGTACGATGCGACCAATCAGGTTGCCTTCGACTGGACCGACCCCTGGAGCCCCAACCGGTTGACCTACAATACGGTCGCCGATGAATCGCCCCGAATCTACAACGGCAATCTCGTCTGGCACCGCCAGGTCGGCTCGTCCCCGGTGAACTACGACGTCTTCTACAGGCACCGTGAGCTCACAACATGGTCGATCGAGACCAACATCTCCAGCGCCCCTGCGTACGACTGGTACCCACAGGTCTCCGACGAGTATGTGGTCTGGCGGAACTACAACGGCACCGATTACGAGATCGTGATCGCTCGCCAGACGCAGCCGACGGTGAAAGCCAAGCTCACGCTGGTGATCAACGGCGACACGAACGTCGAGTCGGACGAGTCGTTCTTCGTCAACTTCACCAGTGCGGACGGGGCCAACTTGATCAACACCCAGGCCAAGGTCACCATCCTCAACGATGACGGCCAGATGGACTACGGCGATGCGCCGAGTAGCTATCCCACGCTTCTGGGCCAGAACGGCGCCCGCCACGTGATCAAGACGGGCATGTCGCTCGGCTCGCGGGTCGATTCCGAGTCGAACGGCCAGCCCAGCGCCCAGGCGACGGGCGACGACACTCAGCAGTACGATGACGAAGACGGGGTGGTGTTCAACACGTCTCTGACCTCCGGCACCACGGCCCAGATCACCGTCACCGCTACGTTGCCTACCGACGTCCCGACGGGCTACCTCGACGCCTGGATCGACTTCAACGGCGACGGCCGCTGGACCGATAGCGAGAAGCTCGTGTTCAACAACTACACGGGCTTGCAGGCGGGGACCAACGTGCTGACCTTCAGCGTGCCGACGACGGCCAAGGCCGGCACGGTGGCAGCCCGCTTCCGGCTCAGCAGCACAGGCGGCCTGGCGCCCACCGGAACGGCCCTCGACGGCGAGGTGGAAGACTACATGGTCGCCGTCGCCAAAGGCACCTCGCTGGTCATCAACAACCGCACGCTCACCGTGACGGGCACGGACCTCGACGACGTCTTCAGCGTGACCACCGGCGCCACCGTGGAGGTGACCCTCAACGGCGAAACGACCCAGTTCAATGCGGCCAGCCTCGATCGGATCGTCTTCGACGGCAAGGGCGGCAGGAACCAGGCCACGGTTATCGGGACCACCGCCGACGAAACGATCGTCGCTTCACCGGGTTCCGCCACCTTGACCCGGACCGGGCTTGAGGTCCTCCTGAGCAGCGCCCAAGTCATCGCCATCGACGGCAACGGCGGCGACGACACGGCCACGATCAACGGGACGTCCGCCGATGAATCGGCGCTGACCGGACCGCAATGGGCCACATTGACCAGCGGCACAGACCGCGTCGCGGTCAGCCACGTCCCGACCATCGTGATCGATGGTGCGGGTGGCTCGGACGTGATCTCCATGCTCGATTCGTCGGGCGATGACACGGTCGACGCCAAGTCGGGCACCTTCACGATGACCGACGCGGTGGCTTCGTACTCAATCGAAGCGAAGAGCTTCGAAGCCGGCACCGCCTACGCACGGGCGGGTGGCAACGATAAGGCGTATCTCCACGGTACGACGGAGAATGACCACTACTTCGGCAGCCCGGAATCCGGGACGCTGTTTGCTTCGTCGTTCCGCTACCGTGCCAACGGCTTCGACCAACTCTTCGTGTACGGCAACGGCGGCCAGGATGGAGCGACTCTGGAGGGCTCCGAGTACAACGATACGTTCGAGGCTCATCCTCAGGACGGCTGGAGCAGCCTGAGCGGCCCGAACTACTCGCACCGGCTTGAAAGCTTCCAGTCGATCGACGTCTACGGCGGTCGGGGCACAGACACGGCCAAGCTGTACGGAACCTCGGGCGTCAACACCTTCTTGGGCACTCCGGCGCAGGCCGTGCTCTCGACCCAAGGCTTCGCCGCACGGGTCAACCACTTCCGCTCGGTGCAAGCGTTCGCCGGAAGCGGCACGAATCTCGCCTATCTGCTTGGCTCCCTGGGAGACGACTACTTCACGGGCAGCAAGGCTCGGAGCCGCCTCTACGGCCAGGGCTATGAACTGATCGCCGAGGGATTCGACCAAGTTCTGGCCTACGGTGGACAGGGTGGCTACGACAGGGCCGTCCTAGACGGCTCCAGCGGCAACGACCGGCTAACGGCTAGAGACGGTCAGGCCACCGTCGAATTCGACCTGTCGGAGCTGATCACGGTCGACGATTTCGATTGGGTTGAGGCCAAGGACTCGAACTCGCCCCGTAAGAACACCGCGTCCGTGCAAGACGAGGCGATTGACTTCATCCTGAAACGCGACGCGTGGCTCTAAGCCCTTGGTCGCTTGATTGAGCAGTACCATGCAGGGTGGGCGGACCAATATCCGACCCACCCTGCTTTTTTCGGTATGCTTGCCTTTCCGGACGGCTCCAGATAGGATTTCGCTGTCTGGGCCCCGCAAAAGGCCCCTCGCGCATCCCCACCAGGGCGAATAGAAGACAGAATGGAACCGTCAGCCAACGGGAAGGACCTGAAGCAAGCGATTCGCCAACAAGCCCAGGCTAATCGCCGCGAGCAGGTTGACAAAGATGCGGTCAGCCGGATGATTTGGCAACGGCTCGCGTCCCTGCCCGAGTATGGCCGAGCCGGCACGGTGATGGGCTACGTCCACATGCGCGACGAAGTCCGCACGCGCAGCTTCCTGCCGGAAATCCTCAAGCACGGCAAGCGGCTCGTGGTTCCCTACTGCGTGGGCGACGAGTTGGAATTGTTCTGCCTGCGAGACCTGGACGAGTTGGCCTTGGGCACCTTTGGGATCCTGGAGCCCAAGCCGGAACTGCAGGCTCAGGCAGACCGAAGGATCGACGTGGGCCAGATCGACCTCGTCATGGTGCCGGGCGTGGCCTTCGACCGGCGGGGCGGCCGAGTTGGACACGGCAAAGGCTATTACGACCGCCTGCTGCGGCGAGCCCGGCCCGACACGGCCCTGGTCGGATTGGCCTTCGAGTGCCAACTGTTTGCCGAGATCCCCATGCAGCCCCACGACGTCTTCATGGACAAGGTGATCACGGAGACTGCCGTCTATGAGGGACAAGGTCGCAAGGTCTGACGGGAGGGGGGAAGTCTTCGCGACCTGAGAGAGGTCGGCCGCAACGAAGACGTCAGGGTTCAGGGTTCAGGATATCGCTTCACGCTTGGAGGGCCAAGAGGATCGTAACCCTCGATCCGGTACGGGGACATGCGCCAGAATCCGTCCGAGGAGTCGTTGCCCAGTTCGAAAATCGGCTCGGTGATCGCCTGTTTCAGGGCCTGCTCATTCGTCTCGCGAGGATCGTAGGTAATCCGCACGTCGGCCGGGGTTGCGGGGTTTGGCCAGGCCTCAAGCTTGAAGAACTTCAGCGGCGGGCCCAGGTCGTCCCGCTGGAGGAAATAGACCAGCAGATTGCCATTCCCCCGGCAACGCAAGTTGTCGACTTTCCACTCGACGGTCGACACGTTGACAGGCGGCGTCCCATGGACCTTGACGAACGCCGGAATGGGAAACAGGTACGCTGCCCAGGCAGCCCCTGCCGTGCAGATCAGCACGATAGCCACTAGCGCCGCCTGGGGCCAGCGACGCCCAAGCTTCCGAGGCGGTCCCCACACGAGCGTTCCCACCTCCTGCTGGGGGCACGCTTCTACACAGTTGAAACACGACAGACACCGCGCCGCCGTGACCTGTTCAAGCCGATCCACGGGGATCGCCATGGGACAAGCCCTCGCACAAGCCCCGCACCCGGTGCACGCCTGCGAGTCCCGTTGGATCCGTGCCAGTCCCAAGCGACTGAATGGCTGGAGCACCGCGGCGAACGGGCAGAACCACCGGCAGAAGGGCATTATGATCAACAACGAGGCAACGCCAATCACTCCCGCCACCACGTACGCCCAAAGCGTGATGTCTTCGCCGTGACGACTGATCAACGCGTAGCAGGGATCGTAGCCACGGAACATCAACTCCCCGGCCCGCCAGGTGGCATAGAGGATCGCGGCCAGGACGAAATATTTCGCCCATCCGAGAACGCGGTCGACCGGCTCGGGAATGCGAATCGTGGCAATCCCCAGCCGTCGGGCCGGTTGGTGAAGCCACTCCGAGATCGTGCCGAGCGGACACATGTATCCACAAAACCCGCGACGCACAAGGAGCGTCATCCCCAGCACGGCGACGAGAATATAGAAGTTTGACAGCCCTAGCGAACAGGGCATGTTCCCTTCCTGGGCGTAGGTATAGAGGGCTTCCACGCCGCCCAGGGGACACCATTTCTCCGCGTTTCCCCGGAAGACGAAGACCGCCATTAGGGTCAGCAGGAGAAAGCCGAGTTGGACGATCCGTCGTAGGGTAATCATGCCCCTATTGGCCCAGCCCCTGGCTACTTGGGCACTGGCCGCGCATCGGGCAGCCGGCACAACTCCGGCCCCCGCTGCACTTCGACTCCGGCACCTTGGACTCGGTGGCCAACGCCTGGACAAACTCTGGCGATTGCTGCAGGCTCCCGAAATCTGGGCAAAGGCGGGCATGCTCCTTGAACCCCACCTGGCGGCTCGACGGCAACGACTCCAAGCATCGGGTCAGGTTCCCCACGGCCCCCGGCTTGTCGCCGGTCAGGGCCTGGAGCCTCGCCAGAGTATAGAGGAGGCCCGGAGTGGCGTCGGCAGGCAGGGCCATGTTCTTAGCAATCTGCCGGGCCTCGTCCATCTTGCCCAATCGCGTCAAGGCTACGCCCAAGAGCGTCTGGCTCGCCGTGCTAGCTTTCTCGGCTCCCAGCGAAGCGAGTGTCTTGGCGGCCTCGGCGTTCTGGTCCATCGCCAACAGCGTCTCAGCGAGCATGGTCGCTGAGGCGGCGTCGTTTTGCCGAGCATGAATCTTGCGATCCAGTTCCAACGTCTCGTTGTAGAGTTTCTGGCTCACATAGAAGGAATGCAGTGCCTGAGCCAGGAACTGCCACCGGGCCGGGTCCTGTTCTTGATCGAGTTGCTCGCGCATCTGAAGGATCCGGCGGACCAAGGCATACTTCTGGAAATACTCTTGGTTTTCCCGATTGGCCTGCACAGCCTCGCTGTAGGCATTTAGAGCCCCCTGAAAGTCTCCCTTGGCTAACAGCGATTGCCCCTTGGCAAACGCCTCCTCAGCCGTCTCTCCATAGGCCATGCCAGGGCCCATCGCCAGGACAACCAACGCCACCCCAAGCCACGCGGCATGTCGTTTCATCATGCTCTCCTTCATGTCAGAAGATGCCACAGTCATGTCCCTTCCTTCGTCGTGTTGCGATGCGCATTGGAGCGTCCGCATCCTGACGGCAACGCTCTTTTTAACAGAACACATCTCCCAATGCTAACGAATTCTCCTGATCTCGGTTGAGCTCGCCATTTCGTCTCCGCGATTCGAATGGGGTGGATTTCGGGCGGACCAATACCACTCGGTCGTCGGGTCGCCTACCATTTTTGCCGGCTTTTGCTTATAATCCAACGGTTGGGGATTGCTGGCAGAGGATGCGATCATCGTCGGTCAACAACCGCGACTCATCTATGTCTTCCCGCCTTCAATAGTCTCCACGTAAGGCTCCGGTCCACCACCCGCAGGAATCGCTAGTCACGATGGCTCGCCCCAAGCTCCGCTCCCCCGATCAACCGCCAGTCGTTCGGTTCCTTTTCGGGCTTTACGAAGCCTTGGCATCCCTCAAGCTGGCGGTGTTCGTCATCGCTGCTTCGGCCGTGGTGCTCGGTTGGGCGACCGTGGTCGAGCGGGATTTCGGCACCGAAGCAGTCCAGTTTGGCGTCTATCAGACGTGGTGGTTCGCGGCCCTACTAGCACTATTGGGACTCAATGTTCTCGCGGCCTGCTTGATCCGTTTCCCTTGGAAGCGTCATCAAACGGGATTCGTGATCACGCACGCCGGAATCATTGTTCTTTTGATCGGCTGTCTTCTGAGCCGCATGGGGGGCATCGACGCCCAAATGCCGATCTTCGAAGGAAGCACGGGACACCTGGCCTTCGAGGATACCCAGCACTTCGCTTTGAAGGTCGAGCCGACCGCAACGGGAACGACTCAGGCCAGCGAGATTAATGTTCCCTTTGCTCCAGGGCCGTTTAGCTGGCAGGACTATTCGTCGGACCTGATTCGCCTTCCAGGGCGTGCTTCCCAGCCGTTGTTCTGGTTTCCCTGGCGGTTGGCCCATCGCGACTGGGGCCGGATTTACGACGACCAGGGGATCCGGCTCGAAGTGCTCGACTACTACAGTGACTCCCGCCTCATGCCCGCTCCGCCGCTTGTGTTGAAGGCTCGAAGCGGCGGGAGTGACGTCGCCGAAAAGGGCAAGGACGGCAAGTCGGACACTGGGTGGACCACGGTCAGCCTGAATGTGCGACGAATTGCCGATCCGCTATCGCCCCACGGTCGCATCGGGCTCGGCAGCCGAGAGCAGTTGGGCCAGGGGCCTCGAATCGTGTTCTGGGTTGCCCGGAACAAGGCCGAGACCGAGGCGTTTCTCCAGAGCGGTCCCGTCGGAGAACTCGGAAAGGACGGGCAACTCGTCTTCCATGTTGGCACCAAGAGGGTTCCTATCCCCGTGGAGAAGTTCCAGCAACAGACGCGTCAGCCGCTGGGCGACACGGGCCTGGAGGTCGAATTGCTGCGGGTGGATCCGCAGATGCTCGGCATTGTGCTGCGAATCCATGCTCCGGACAGCCGGCCGCGGGAGATGATCCTGTTGGCCGATCATCCCGAGTTCAGCCGTCAGGATGACGAACACGGGGTCTACGGCGAATACTGGGTCGATGCGACGAAGCTGCCCAAAGACACCAAGGAATCTTCCAGTTCGGCCCAGCATCCCGAACTCCCGCGGATCGACATCCTCCAAGGCGTCGATCGCAAGCTTTACTACCGCACCTGGACCTCGCCGCATTTCGGCGCAGCCGCCCCCTTGCCGCTTGGTGGGACGAAGATCACGGCCTTTGAAAAGTCGGCCGCGCCCGTGATGTTCTTCGTCACGGATTTCACGCCCCACGACCAGCCCGGCGTGAAGCTCCAGCCCGTCCCGTTTGCCAAGAAACGCGCGAGCGAGGTGAAAGAGCGACGGTGCCGCGTACGTCTGACCGTCGACGGCAACCAGAAGGAATTCTGGCTGGCCGGACTGCCCAAAGATCCTTCTGGCCTGATCACCGAGGCGGATCAACAGTACGTCGTCGACGGCAAGGATCGTCGTGTGACGCTCACGCTGCCCTGGGACCGGATCGACACGGGTTTTCAGCTCTATCTCCACAAGTTCCAGCGTAAACTGGATCCTGGCAGCAGCCAGGCGTCGCACTATTCCAGTCTCGTGGAGTTGCGGGACCGCGACGGCAACAAGGTCCCCAATATCCAAGGCAACACCGGCGACAACCTGATCCGGATTACCCTCAACCAGCCGGTCAATTTCTCCGATCCCGCGACCGGCCGCTCCTATCGCATCTATCAGGAGGCGTTCCGCGGGCCGTGGAAGCCAGGCGATCCCGAGTTCGACCGCCTGGCCGGCGGCAGCGGCACACGCGATGAGTTATTCCTCTCGTGGCTCACGGTCAATTACGACCCGGGCCGCGGGCTGAAATACACCGGCTGTCTGATGATTGTGGCGGGCATCGCCACCATGTTTTACATGCGGGCCTATTTCTTCCGGCCCCGCATGCCTTTGGAACAGAACTCGATCGCGGAGAGTCCCGACTTCCGCACAAAGCAGGAATTCCTTTGAAATCCACGGTCGGCAATCCCATGCGACAAACGATCTCCTTGCTGCTGTTCGTTCTTGCATCGACTATCGCCGCTCCGGTCTCGGGCGGCACGGCTGGCGAGTTGGACTGGAGCACCTGGCAGCACCTGCCAGTGTTCAGCAACGGCCGGATGATGCCGGTCAACACGTTCGCCCGGGTCGCGGCAGAACAGATCACCAATCGAGCCAATCCGCGATTGAGTCTCGAAGGCGCCCGGGCTGACGACGGCACCGAGCCGCCCGATCTGGACGACTCGCGCAAGCTCTTCCCCGACGGGGAATCGCGGCGATTCACCGCCGCCGAGCTTCTGTTCAGTTGGCTGGTCGAGCCGCAGCGATGGGAAAACGTCCCCTTCCTCATCGCCGAACATGAGCAACTACGTAAAGACGTCCTCGGGCTGCCGATCCTTTCGCCCGAGGGGCAGCGGTTGAAGTATGTCTCGCCCTGGCAGTTGGAACGCTCGCGCAAGTTTGGGATGCACCTCATGCAGCTTTCGGA
>JBDKTH010000211.1:0-4082 GCA_039680305.1 Thermoguttaceae bacterium
AGAATTGTGGAAAGCCTCACGTGTTGCGATGCAAATTTTGCGTCGCGGTGCACATTCGTAAGTGACTGCTATCCCGATAGTTCCATTTAGGCGAAAAGACGCAAGTGAACTAACCCGAAAGTGGGGATGTGTTGCATAATTCATGGGTGTCTACTTAGTTCGGCTCGGAACGTACCACCTATGTTTACTTCCCCTCACATGGTTTCCGTGTTCCGTTAGTCCCTTGCCCGTGCTCCGCAAGGAGCACGGGCCATGCGCGCAGCTGCCAAGCGGCGCTTGGGTCGGGCCTGACGGCCGTACGCTGAAGCGCGAGGGCAATTTGTCGAAAGTGTCGATTGTCAAAGATCAAACCGGTTCGCCGTCTGGGCTGCCAGGAATCAGCCTAGCAGAACGGCTGGCCCAATTTCAACACGATTCGGCGCGGCGGAATTGGGAAGGACAAAAGACGAAGGACTAAGGACGAAGGACTAAGGCGGTGTGACGCGTGGGGTGCCACTGGCGTGCTGCCCGTCAGTGGCCCCCAGTGTCTTCCCACGGCAGTTGCTTTATTGGTAGGTCAATTCTCCCCGCCAGTTCTGGAAGGATCCTAAGGTCTGACGGACGTCAAGAAATAGTCAGTATGGGTTATATAACTGTCCACCTTAAGTGGATAGAATCCGGGGGTGTCGTCCTCCGGTCAAAGCCGGCCTGTTCCGATGGCGGGGGGGGACATGTTCTGACCGGGCCGTGGCGGGGGTGTCCAATTCCGAGACAAGTTTCGCCCGTTGTGACACCATCTTGTCACTGGCAGGTCGTATAGTAGTCGCGGCTCTGCGGAGGACCTCATCGGCATTTTGCCGATGGGCATGGAGTACAGTCACTGATGCAGCGATCCAGGGGGGCATGGAACGTGAGCACGACAAGGCCGTCTTGCGAAGAGTTGTTCGACCGACTGACACAAGAGAACGCCGGAGACTGGCTCTTCTGGGCAACCCCCGAAGGGACATTCCTCCACGTCTCGCCCGCGTGCCAGGGGATTACCGGGTACTCGGCCGCCGAGTTCCTGGCCGATCCGGGCCTCTTGCCGCGGATCGTTCATCTCGAGGACCGCCCGCGGGTTGTCGCTCGCCTGGCGACGGTCGAGACGCCGGCCCCCGGCGAAGAACTGGAGTTTCGCATCCGCCGGAGCGATGGGGCCGAGCGATGGATCGGTCTGCATTGCCAACCCATCCTCGACAACGGCCGTCTGTCGGGCCTCTGCGGCGTCAATCGCGACATCACCGCCCGCAAGCAGCGAGAACTGGAGTTCCTCCGGTTGAACGCCTCCCTTCGGCGCCAGCGGGACGACGCCATGGCCGTGGCCGAGCATCGCGCCAGGCAACTCCGCGAGTTGAACTGGGAGTTGAGCCAGGTGGAACAGCGGGAACGCCGGAATCTGGCCCAAACGCTCCACGACCACCTTCAGCAGATGCTGGTCGCCGCGCGACTGAAACTGAGCCTGCTTGGACGTCATCTCCACGACGAACTCACCCAGCGACTCGTCCAACAGCTCGACGGCCTGTTGAACGACGGCATCACGGAAACGCGTTCGCTCACGACGCGGCTGGCCACGCCGGTGCTCTACGAACTGGGCTTGGGCGCCTCGTTCCAGTGGCTGGCCAAGCACATGGAACAGACGTTCGGGCTGCATGTCGAGTTGACGCTCGATCCCACCGCGGAGGCCGCGGCCGAGGACGCTCGCGTGTTGGTCTTTCAGGCCGTCCGCGAAATGCTCTTCAATGTGGTGAAGCATGCCCAGGTCGACACGGCCTGTGTTGAACTGAAACGCCTCGAAGGCGAGCGTATCGGCGTCGTGATCTCCGATTCAGGGAAAGGCTTCGTTCCCGCGGCGAGCTCGCCTTCGGCGTTCGGCAGTCAGGGGTTCGGCTTGGCAAACGTGTCTCAGCGTCTGGAACTCATGGGCGCCCGGGTGGATATCGACTCGGCGCCTGGTCGTGGCACCCGGATCACCATCGACGCCCCTTGCAGGTAATCGCCACCTCTGCCAGCAGAGCAGCGTCCCTCGTGGCATCGGACGGACCGAGAGGCCGTTTCGGGACGCGTTGGAACGACTCCTTTCCCGCCAGCCTCGGCGTCTCACGGCACAGAAGTTGCTCCCTTCTGAATCTTGGGCACAAGTCAAGCGAAACGCTTGCCTATTTCATGCCTTGTTTCTGCCTGGAAGGGATCTCATGGACCGCTTCTTACGAACCGAACTGCGACGCTTGATCGAAATCCGTCAATCTCCTTGTGTATCATTCTATATGCCCACGGCTCGCACCGGGCGCGAGACACAACAGGCATCGATCCGCTGCAGAAACCTGCTGAACGAGGCGACGGACAAACTCCTGAACCTTGGCCTTCGCCGTCCCGATGCGGAAGGAACTCTTGAACCCGTCGCCGTCCTGCAACGTGACGACTACTTCTGGAACTACCAGAGCGACGGGCTGGCGATGTTCGCCACCGAAGGCCAGTTCTTCCGCTACCGGCTCCCCCTCGATTTTGACGAGCGCGTGGTGGTGAGCGATCGTTTCCACGTCAAGCCGCTGCTTCCGATGCTTCAGACCGGCGGCCAGTTTCTGATCCTGACGGTCAGCCAGAACCGGGTTCGGCTGTTCGAAGCCACCCCATCGGCCCTGAGCGAGTTCTCGACGGACGTTCTGCCGTCGGAGCTTGCGCAGGTGCTCGCCCCCGAGGAGTCGCAAAAGTCGCTCCAGTTGCGCACGCTCCGCACGGCGGTGCTGACCGGGGAACGCGTCAACGAGGCCATCTTCCATGGCCCGCAGGGTGAACGGATGGCGCCCGAGATCCGCGAGGAACTGGTGCGGTATTTCGGCCGGCTGAACGAGGCCTTGTTGGCGTTTCTCGAGGACGAGACGGCTCCGTTGGTCTACGTCGGCGTGGACTATTTCTTCCCCTTGTTTCAGGAGACCAACCACTACCGCTACCTTCTCGACCAACCCGTGCCCGGCAATCCGGACAATTGGGAGAAGCAGGTACTTCACTCTCGTGCGTGGGCCGTTGTGCGCCCGCGGTTCGAGAGGCAACTCCGCGACGCCGTCCAGCGCTACAGCGAGTATGTAGGGCATCAGCGGGGCATCGCCGATCTGCAGGCGATCACCGTGGCCGCACGGGAAGGACGCGTCGACACGCTCTTCGCGGCCAGCGACCGGCACTACTGGGGCACGATCGACAACGCGGGCCGAATCACGTCCCGCGACCAGGAGCAGCCGGACGCCGAGGATATCGTCGATCTGGCCATTGTCGAAACCCTGGTGCGCGGCGGGCAAGTCTATGCCGTTCCGGCGGAGCAACTCCCCGCCGGCGACTATGCCGCCGCCGTCCTTCGTTTCGCCAATCCGGCCGCCGACGCCCAACTCTTCGAGCTTCAACGCGAATCTGCCCGTTGAAGTCTCGCCCGTTGAGAAGAAAGGATCTGACCATGGCTTTCAGCGATCAAACGTACAATCTGCGGATTGAGACCGATGCGGGGAACTATCGCATCTCGGCCCCCGAGCAGGAAAAGATGGACCGCGACCTGGACACGCTGCGAAAACTGGTCGCCACCTTTCCGGTGTCGGAACTGAAGATCGAACTGACGCAGCAGAATCCCGGCACGATCCGCGCGGCGACCAGCCTGCGGCTTCCCGCCCGGACCATCTTTGTCGCCGACGAGGACGACTTCCTCCATCCCGCTTGGGAACGGTGTGTGCGCCGGCTGATCAAGAAGGTGGAAGCGTACAAGGAGAAACTGGGAAACAAGCCGGTCTACGAAAAACAGGCCGAAGGAACGCTCCACGACGTTCAGCCCCTCTTCGCCCCGGACAACACCGAGCTCGAGCAGGCGGTCGAGGGGTTGGACTACGCCCGCTTCCGTGACCTGCTGGCTGTGTACGACGAATCGCTGGAAAAGCGCATCGGTCGCTGGATCCAACGCTACCCGGAGATCGAATCGCAACTTGGGGAGGAGTTAACGATCTCGGAAATCGTCGAGGAAGTCTACCTCAACGCCTTCGACCAATATGCCACGCGTCCAGCCCTGCGCCTGGGCGAGTGGCTGGAAT
>JBDKTH010000105.1:0-6231 GCA_039680305.1 Thermoguttaceae bacterium
TGCACGGCGATCGGCGTTATGTGGATCGGCTGTGGCAGGAGTTGGACGCCGTGGCTGCTTTCCCCGACTTCAACCCCAAGCATTTTCTCGACACGGCCGAGATGACCCACGCCCTGGGGATCGCCTACGACTGGCTCTTTGACACGTGGACCGAGGCCCAACGGGCGACGATCCGCGAGGCGATGGTCCGGCACGGGCTGAAGCCGGGACTCGACGTCTATCGGAGCAAGAAGGGCTGGTGGCCCAAGTGCACGCACAACTGGAATCAGGTCTGCAATGGCGGCATGACCGTCGGGGCGTTGGCCATCGCCGACGAAGAGCCGGCGTTGGCCGGGGAGATCCTCGAGAAGGCCATCGCGAGCGTGCCACTGGCCATGGCCAGCTACGCCCCGGACGGGGCCTGGAACGAGGGGCCCGGCTACTGGGCCTACGCCACGACCTACAACGTGGTGATGCTGGCCGCCCTGCAATCGGCCCTCGGCAGTGATTTCGGCCTGAGCGACGCGAAAGGGTTCGATCAGACGGGGCTCTTCCCGCTCTACATGGCCGGCCCGAGCGACCGGACGTTCAACTTCGAAGACAGCGGCGACCGCATCGGACACGCCGACTGCATGCTGTGGCTGGCCGAGCGGTTCCAGCAGCCGGCCTGCACCTGGTTTGCCTCGCTCGGCAAGCCGTCGGCGGCCGGGATGGTCTGGTACCACCGTCCGGGCAAGGATCCGGCCGCGGCCGGTCTGCCGCTGGACAAGTACTGGCGGGGCGTCGAGGTGGTCACCATGCGGAGCCACTGGACCGACCCCAAGGCTCTGTTCGTGGGCCTGCAGTCAGGCTCGAATCGCGTGAACCACAACCATCTCGACCTGGGCTCGTTTGTCCTTGATGCCTTGGGCCAGCGCTGGGCGGTCGATCTGGGCGCCGACAACTACAATATGCCGGGCTACTTCGGCGCCAAGCGTTATACCTACTATCGGCTTCGCGCCGAAGGGCACAACACGCTGCTCGTGAACCCGGATCAGGGCCCCGACCAGGACCCGAAGGCCGACTGCCGGATCCGCCAGTTCAAGTCGGAGGACGTAAAGGCCACCGCGATCGCCGAGCTCACGCCGGCCTACGCCCGAAAGGCCCAGCGGGTCGAACGGGGCGTGGCCATGCTCGACCGCCGCGCGGTGCTGGTTCAAGACGAGGTCGAAGCAGGCCAGCCGGTCTCGCTATGGTGGTTCATGCACACGCCGGCCGCGGTCACGCTCAACGACGACGGCCGCAGCGCCGTGCTGGAGCAGAAGGGGGTGAAGCTTGCGGCGCGAATCGTCGCTCCGGCGGAGGCCCGCTTTGAAGTCCGGCCGGCCGAACCCCTGCCGTCGTCGCCCAATCCCAAGGAGCAGCGTCGCAACAACGGCATTCGCAAACTGACGATTCAACTGCCCCAGGTGACCAGTCTGCGTCTAGCCGTCGTTTTCACACCGTTGGGCGCTCCCGACGACGGCAAGAAAACTCCCGAGGTCAAGCCGTTGGCCGCGTGGTAACCGAGTACCCATGGATCCAGTCAAACGTTTCACCAGCGAGGTACATCATGAAGCGGTTCGTGTCTGGCGTGTTGATCGTGTTGGCAACCGTGTCCGTCCGCGCGGCGGGGCCGGGCGTTGCGCCCACGGCGGGCTTGCCCGAAGAAGAGATCGCTGCGGGGTTCGTAAGCCTCTTTGACGGCAAGACGCTCGCGGGCTGGCAAGGCGACGCAGCGCTCTACGTCGTGGAAGACGGCAAGCTCGTCTGCAAGCGTGGCCACAGTAAGCGGCTCTCCACGGCCAAGGAGTACGGCGACTTCGTGTTTCGCTTCGAGTTCCGTCAACAGCCGGGCACGGAAGGCAACAACGGCATCGCCATCCGTTCGCCCCAGGGCGGCACGAACATCGAGATTCAGATCTACAACGAGCACCATCCCCGCGCCCCCACGCTCAAGCCCTACCAGCACCACGGCTCGATCTACAGCCTGGTCCCGGCAAAGACGGGCCACATGAAGCCGGAGGGCGAGTGGAACAGCGAGGAAATCGTCTGCCAAGGCAGCAAGATCAAGGTCACACTCAACGGCGCCGTGATCGTCGACGCCGATCTGGCCGACCTCGGCGATGCGGCCAAGAACCAGCGAGCCCGCACCAAAGGCTTCTTGGGCCTGCTCGGACACCACGACCACGTCGAATTCCGCAATCTGCGGATCAAGGAACTCTAGACAGACTTGCTTGAGCCTGGGGACGACTCTTCTCTGTTCAGGTGTTTCGGAAGTCGCGGAACAAGAGAAGAGGAACCCGTACTTCCCCTGGAACGATCCCAAACCACACGACAATGCTCGGAAGACCAACCATTAGCGCCGATTAGCGAAGATTCGTGTTCCGTAGTCTTCTGGGTATTCTTGGATGTCGATTGCAGGTCTTGTTTGTCAAGATCCATCAGGGGCCGCCCCTCGGGCGAGGCAAAGCGTGGCCTCTTGACTCTCGTCCGGAACGCCACCGAGGGCGTTCCCTGCAGCGAGCCTTGCGCGTAGACTAATAGAAAGCTGCCGATTTTCCCCGAGTGATCCTCGTCTGGCGATCATGATTGTCGAGCTGCCGCAGGAATCGCCCCACGCCCGATCCGTGGTCCACGGTCGGTATCTGGAGTATCTGACCCTCGGCTGGAACGTGGTCGAGGCGGCGGTGGCGATCGGTGCCGGGGCTGTAGCCTCCAGCACGGCCCTGATCGGCTTTGGCATCGACTCGGTGATCGAATCGCTTTCCGGGGCAATTCTTCTCTGGCGATTGCGTGTGGGAGAGGAGGGGGAGCAGCGTGAGCAATTGGCCCTGCGGCTCGTTGGTGTGAGCTTTCTGATCCTGGCTGCCTATGTCGCCTACGATGCGGGGAAATCGCTGGTGGCCTACGAGCCCCCCGAGGCCAGCTTTGTGGGGATTGGACTGGCCATCGCCTCAGTGATCGTCATGCCCGTATTGGCTCGGGCGAAACGCCGGGTGGCCGCAACGCTGGAAAGCCTCGCCTTGCACGCCGACTCCCGACAGACCGACATCTGCGCCTATCTGTCGGCGATTCTCTTGGTCGGTCTGGGCGTGAATGCCGCGCTGGGCTGGTGGTGGGCCGACCCGGTGGCCGGTCTGCTCATGGTGCCGATCATCCTCAGGGAAGGGGTCAAGGCCTTGCAGGGCGAAGCCTGTGGCTGCACAAGTTGCGAGACACACAGTCCGACACAGCGCAAGTGCCGGGACTGACCGGGACTTCTCCCCAGCCGCTCGTTCGCCGAGGGCCTCCTCTCCCGGTAGATTCCGCGTTGCCTGCACGGCGAAAAAAAGCTGGAAATTGAGCCAGCGGTTCTGCTAGGCTCGTGTCTGGAGGCCTGGAACCTCATGCGGTTTGGTCTCTGACAAATCGGTAGCTCCCGGCGCGATGCGCTGGGCGTCTGGAGCACGAGGATGAGCAATCTCGTTCACCACGAGAGGGACGGCCTTTTGTGTTGGGCGGTCAGTCTCTTGCGACATGCCTCAGGAGGGCTATGAAATTGCGTCCGAAAACATCGCCGCAACCACTTTACCTGCAACTACTTCGCATTCTGGGCGATTTCTAAGGCGTTTTGCCAAACGCAAAGGTGGCGTGCACAAAGAAACAAATGCTATACCTGTGAGGGGGGCGTAAGGAAACCGTTGCATCAGAGGGGGCTCTGCGACCGCTTCGGCGTTCGTGAGAAACGGGGACCAAGCATGTTCGACCGGCGAGAGGATGTGACTATCGGTAAGAACACGCTTTCTCCGGTTCCACCAGCGTGGTGGGCTTAGCGACGAAACCGCATGCGCTAACTGTCACTCTTTGAACCCGCCTTTCCCCCATATTGTGCTACGTTTTCTCATCGTTCCTGCATTGCGATCACCTTCCTGCAAGGGACAAACCCATGCTCACGAATTTGAGGCTCACGTTCAAGCTGGCCGCGGGGTTTGGGGCACTCGTGGTGATTTCTGCCGTCCTGGGATTCGTCGGCTGGTTCGGGCTGCGCATCACGCTCGCACGGGTCGACACGGCCGATCACGTCAACCGCTTGATGAATCTCTCCTCCCAGGGCAGCATTGAGGCCGGGGAATACATGGTCTCCAAGGCCCCACAACACCTGGACGAGGCCGGCGACGTGGTGGCCGAGGCCAATCGGCAATGCGACGTGTTGAGTACCGGGCTTACACGAGCGACTGATCGCGAAGCGATCGACGGGCTTCGCCGCCTGTTCCAGGGTTGGCATGCAGAGCTGAAACACTACGCCCAATTGGAGGAGCAGAAACGTCAGGCGGATGCGAAGATGATCGCCGCCGGCCGGTCGGCACAGGCGCAGATGGACGCCATGGTGGCCGATCAGAAAGCCCAGATGGCCGAAGCCGTGAGGCAGGACGCCACGAATGTCGCCGACCGCGTCGAAAAGCTCCTGGACTCCGAACGTCTGGAAAAGCTCCTCCTGGAAGCCCGACGCCAGGAGAAGAACTACATCATTCGCACGGACGTCGAATACCTCAAGAAGCAGCAAAAAGAGATCGACCGTCTCGTGACCCTGGCCGCCGATTTGAAGTCGCGGTTCCGCAAGCAGGCCAACATCGACCAGGCGGGCCTCGTGGGCCAGGCCGCCGGGGAGTATCAAAGGGCGTTCCAGTACTTCGTCCAGTGCATGGTTGACCAAGACGCGGCCAAGCAGAAGATGGCGGCCACGACCGAGCAACTGCAAAAGCAGGCCGAACGGTTCCGCCAGGACCAAGAAAGCGAAATGCTGGCCGCTTCCGGCCGCTGCAGCCGTTGGATGATCAGTTTCGCCCTGCTCGGTGTCGTGGCGGGCATCGCCATGGGCCTGATTATCGCCCGCGCGGTCGTCCGTCCCATCCGCAAGTGTATGGAAAGCATCGTCGCCCTGTCCAATCAGGATTTCGGCAAGCTCTGCGACGTTGACAGCAAGGATGAGATGGGGCAAATGGCGACGGCCATCAACCGGTCGATCGAAGCCACACGTCAGGCCTTTGACGATATCAAGGAGGCCGCCAGCCGCGAGCAGCAAGCCCAACAGGAGCGGGCGGAGGCCCAGCGACGTCAGGCCGACGCCGAACGCCGTCGCCAAGCGGAAGAAGCGGAACGCGAACGCCTCCGTCTGGAAGAAGAGCATCAACGCAAGGAAGAAGAGGCCGCCCGGGAACGCCAGCAGGCCGAACTGGAGCGGCAAAAGGCCGCGCAGCTCCGCAAGAAGGTCGACACCCTGCTGGAGATCGTCAACGCGGCCGCCCAAGGCGACCTGACCCGCACCGTGGTCGTCGACGGCAACGAGGCGGTCGACGAACTGGCGGCCGGCATCGGCCGGATGCTGGCCGACCTGTCGGCGCTGATCGCCCAAGTAACCGAAAGCGCCGCGCAATTCACCGAGGGGTCCCGCGTGATCGCAGAAAGCACGCAGGAACTCGCCCAGGGCGCTCAGACGCAGCACGCCAGTGTGGAGCGGATGGGCACGCTGATCGACGAGTTGTCCGGCTCGATCGAAGCCGTGAAGACCAACGCCCAGTCGGCCGACCAGGTGGCCAAGCAAACCAACCGCCTGGCCGAGCAGGGGGCGGCCACGGTCTACAAGTCGATCGAGGCAATGGAGCTGATCCGCACCAGCTCACAGCAGATCGGCGAGATCATCCAGGTGATCTCCGAGATCGCCAACCAGACCAACCTGCTGGCGCTCAATGCGGCCATCGAAGCCGCTCGCGCCGGCGAACACGGAATGGGCTTCGCCGTCGTGGCCGACGAGGTCCGCAAGCTGGCCGAACGCTCCAATCAGGCGGCCCGCGAGATCTCCACGCTGATCAAGGACTCGACGACTCGCGTCGAGGAAGGCGCCCAATTGAGCGACGAGACCGGCGACGCGCTGAAGCAGATCGTCGAAGGGGTCGAGACCACGGCCGCCCGGATCGCCGAGATTGCGACGGCCACGATCCAGCAGGCCTCCAATGCCCAGGAAGTCTCCACGGCCATCCAGAGCATTGCCCAGATCACCGAGCAGACCGCAGCCGGCAGCGAGGAGATGGCCTCCAGCAGCCAAGAGGTGGGAGCCCAGGCCGAGAGTCTCCGCGACCTGGTCTGCCGCTTCAAAACCTCCGCGTCAGCGTGACTCGCGGACAGGACAGTTGGGCGAGGAGAGCAAATACCGCTAGCAACGCAGATCACAGGCTGCTGCGGTTTGTTTCGAGG
>JBDKTH010000228.1:0-11707 GCA_039680305.1 Thermoguttaceae bacterium
GGAAAGAGAGAATCCGCCGAGCCTCGACCGCTGGACAGCCGGTAGTCAACGGCGGATTCTCTCTTTCTTGTCGGAGACGAGTATCTCGTGCATTTCTCGGCAATTCCAGGAGACCCCAGGTCAGTTCACCAATGAAGTAACTGCCGCCGCACTTCTTGCCAGGCATCCCACGTTTCCCGACGGCAGTTATTTCATTGGTCGGTCAATTGTACAAGTTATTTCTTCGCGGGCCCTTACACTCCCCAGAATATGTCGCCCGTTTCGTCCGGGACCAGACTGCCGCTGGTCCACTCCTCCCATCGGATGAGCACCTTTTCCAACAAGCTGCAGTTGGCCAGAGCGGGCAATTGCTCCTTGAGTTCCAGGATCCGTTGCTTGAGGTCCGCGGCGCCTCCGGGCCCATCGTTCAGCCGAGCTTCGAGCAGGAGCGTGCGGGCTTCGCCCATCAGATTGTCCATGTCGTTCTGGATCCGCTTGACCTCGGCCAGGATCAGCCGGGCCGTGGGCCGGTCCTCCTGGAGCTTGGCCAGGTAGGTCAGAGTGAAGTCGGCCATCTCGCCTTCGAAATGGAGTTGGGCCTGGCGGATCCGGGTTTCCTCCAACAGCCGGCGGGCTTCCTCGCGATTGCCCATCCGGCGGTGGACTTCTCCGAGCGTGGCCGCCCCGCGGCAGAGAATCCGCATGGTGCGAGGCGTTTGATACTGGGGCCGGCAGACTTCCTCGAGCACGGCCCGGGCTTCCTCGAACCGGCCCTCGGTCATCAACAGATACCCATGCTGCTCGCAGAAGGCCGCCACGGCCTCGGGGTCGGCGTTGGTCTGGTGGGCCAGCAGCTCACTGCCGCGTTGAACCCAGTAGGCGGTCTCCGGGGCGGGGGCCAACCCCTGGAAGCGAAACACGGAAATGTAGTCGAGGATTCCCCAGAGCGACTCTTCGCGCTGGCGCAAAAGCGAGTTGAGCATGATCTCCCCGCCCGCAAACCCGCGCCGGGCGTGCACCCAGGCGCTCAGGCGGACCAGGTCCAGACGCCCGCGAGCGTCGAGGAGGTCCTGAATGGGCCGGATCCGCTCCAAGAGCCGGTGGGCCTCTTCAAAACGTCCACGATCGTAGCATTGAAACGCCTGCCGCAGCATGGTGTACAATGCGCGGGGAAAAGGGTCGTCGTAACGCGGCCGCTCCTCCGTGCATTTGTACCACTTCTCTTCGGCCGTGAACGGGTCCGAGAGGTCCAAGAACCGCCCGCTTTCGAAGTCCCACACCCCCTTCCAGTCGCACCGGCATTGGGTGCCGCGCTGGTGGAGCCGTTTGATATACTTGCCACGCAAGTAGGCGCGGCCCACGGCGGGCGGATTGTGCATGGCGTGCTCGACATTGTCGACGCCGGGGATGCGGTGATCCAGCACGCCCGAGTGGTCCAAGGCGTTGAAGATCCCCTCGTCGTCGAGTTGCCCCCAACGGCTATCGATCTCGAACAGCTGCTGGCGCACGTTGAGTACACTGGGAAGATCGTCCCAGGAGAGTCCGTGGTTGCGCAGCCAGGGGCTCAAGCGGGTGACTTCCTCGGCCACGAGGCTCCCTTGGCCCAGGAGTTCCACGGTGATCGGGTGGGGCGTCTCATCGCCCAGTTTCTGCCGCAGGGCGCTGGAGAGCTGCAAGAGCACTTCGTTCCACTTCGGCAGCGAGTCCCAATCCACGCCTTGTCCCGCGGCGTAGTCGCGATACAGCGACAGCTTGATCGCCCAGTCGAGCGTCTGGGCGACCTTGCGCGGCGCCTCTTCGAGCCGGTCGAGCATCGCGCGCCAGCGCTGGCAGACCTGAGGGGTCCAGGGCGGCATCATCGGATGATCGGCGTGGGCCTCGGCCTGTTCGAGATAGCGCCGTTGGATCTCGATGGCGCTCCACTGGCGTCCGTCCACGGCCCGGGCCCGCGCGGTGCAGGTCGTGTCGGTGCCGAAGCTGGCCATCGCTTCCAGCGGATTCAAGAGGTGCACGGTCTGCTTGCGCAACAGTCCGGCTTCGATCATCGCCACGATGACCGCCGTCGTGCCGACCTTGAGCCAACTGGCGGCCTGCGAGCAGAGGCTCTCGCCGCAGAGCACATGGAGGCGGTGAAACCCTTCGCAGCTGAGCGACTCGTTCTTGTCGTGGTAGATGCCGCGATGGCGTTGGGAGTCGCTGGAGGAAACGGTCACCAGGTGCGCGACGCGGGGGGAGACCATGAACTCCAGCCCGGCCGAGCGGTTGTTGAACCCGCCGGCCCCGGTGTAGATCACCCGGGAGACGAGATGCGGAATGAGCTGGGGTGGCATCTGGGCCAGATCGGCCTGGTGGCCATACGACTCATGGCAGGCCCAGGTACTTGGGTGGCCTGCATAGGAAATATTGCAGGACGTAATAAAGACCTGCTGGATCCGGCTTTCCTTCGTCAGGAGTTGTCGCGCCAGACTGGCCAGGATCCGTTCGCCGGCCAACAGATACCGACACGCATCCCACGGGTTGGCGACCTCGGGGGTCGCCAACTCGGGGTGGTGGCCAGTATCGACATAGAACCGGCTGCCGTTCTGCAGGAAGATCCCACCGGACTCCTTGCCGCACAGGTGCGGCAATTCCTTCGCCAGGTCCATGAATCGCATGAGCACTGGCTCCGGCGGGATCCGTTTGGAGCGGGGTCCCAGGGCAGTAAAGGCGTATTCGGTTTCCAAACCGAAAATCCGCTCCGCCACACTTACTCCCCTTGTTCTTGCCGAACGGCTTCGATGAAGGTCAGCGAGTTGCGCGAGAGCGCCCGCTGGATGGCATCGGCGCCCGCCCGGTGGAACCGGTCGGCCGACTGACGGACCTCGTTGAAGTCCATTTGGGATTCCATCGGACCTTCGAATTCCACGGTCATCGTCCCGCCTTCACGTTCGCGAGTGAGCATCATCTTGCTCCTCCTTTCTCTTGAGGTTCTTCCGAATAACTACTGTCGTAATGGTAAACGGCCACGGAATCGCCGTTTCCCACCGTGTAGCGCGGTGCCGGCAACAGCGCCGGCCCTTGCTGAACGGACGAGCTGCTCGGCGGGGTCCACGTCGTGTGGCTTACATACCCCATCGAGTAGTTCGCCGGCAGGCCGTCCAGAACGTCATCCAGTGTCGCCCCTGGGGCAAACACTTGCTCGGTGTCACTGCGGGTCAGCCCAAGCGGTTCGGGCATCCGCAGTGTGCGATACAAAGGCCAGCCCGAGCCGCTGGTCCCTTTGAAGCTCATTGTATCCCAGTCGAGATGCTGCACCCGCTCCGGCTCCGCCAGGCGAAGCAACTTGGCGCGGGTCCAGGCGCGGGTATCCTCGGGCGGCTCGTGCACCAGCTGTTCAATGCGTTTGTCTTCCACGGCTTGCTCTGTCACGCCCGCCGCCTCGTACGACCAATAGAGACCCGATTCCACGTCGAGGCTCGAATAAATATGGTCCAGGTATTTCAATTGTGGCGAATTCCAGGTCAACTCTGGCTGTTCAGCCAACACCTCTTCCACGATCCGCAATTTCAGTACCCAATCCAAACGACTTGCCAAGGCATCCAGGTCGTGTTGGCGAAGTTTTTCCAGGGTGTCCGCCCAGAGGGTGAGAAGCTCCTTCGCCCGCGGAACCATCCCCGTCCCCCCACCCCGAGCAACGAACTTCTCGGCCTCCTCCCAAAACCCCTGCTGTAATTCTACGGCCGTCACCCACTGTCCGGACATCGTCCGCGCCCGGGCCTTCAAGGTCGGGTCGTGGCTCCACGCCTGCACTGCCGCCAATGGATCATCGAGGATCAGGTTGGGGTTGATTTGCCCAGCCTCCAGCATCGCCAGCAGGATCTGCAGCATGCCCACTTTCAACAGGCAGGCGATTTGGCACAGGTTGCTGTCATAAAAGATGACGTGAAGGCGAGCAAGGTTCGAGCGTGCGCGGTTCCGCGTGCCCGGTAAGAGACCACCGCGGACGTCGGGAATCCCGCTGAGCGGCTCGTCGCGAGTATTGACAAGGGGCCGGTGATACGTTGTTTGCAGCCCGACGATCGTCTCAAAAAAGTCGGCCCGCTGCGATAATTGGTAGTTGACCGCGGGGGCCCCATTTTCCGCGCCAACTTTCCCCTGGCCGGTGATCACGATGCTCGACACCTGGTGCGAGGCCAGGTAGAGCATGTAGTGGATCTTGCGGTGGAAGATCTCGTTCCACGTGCGGCGGGTCAGGAGGAAATTCAGGTGGCTCCCATAGGAGTTCCCCAATCCATCGCTGTTGTTGACCAGGACCTCGACCCGCAACCCCGGCCGGAGGCGGCGATTGGCGGCCTCCTGGGCCTCCCGGGCGATGCGAAGCATGGCATGCCAGGCGGCGACAAAGTCAAACGCGCTGGTCACCTCGGGGATGCAGAGTTCCAGGTGGTTCAAATCGATATAGACGCAGCCGCCGTTGGACGGGAGGAACTTCCGCCCCCAGTCCTGCGGGTCGAAGGCGTGACCGCTGGACGAAGCGGCCCGACGCCGCAGGCCCCGTCGCCGCCGATGCTCCGGGGCCGTCCCCCGTTCGCCGCGGTTGGCCGGCGTCTGCGCCAGGGCGGGGTTGGCCTGCGGCACGCCGCAGATCTGGCGGAGCAGGAGCTTCGAAGCGATCCCGCTCGTGCCCATGGGCGATTCCATCCCTAACAGGAAGTTGCCCAGTTCCACGTCGGCACCGCAGATCTTTGGCACGCCTTCGTAGTCGGCGTCACGGTTGTTGGGGGCAGTCCCTTGGCTCACAAGAACGTATCCTTCCGTTACTGATTGAGATATCGATGGGCGCGCCCGGCCGGTCGGACGACCGGTTCGACGGCCACGACGTCCGTATCCTGAGGCAGATCAAACAGGTAGGCGTGGGCGTTCTGCGGCGTCAGCGTGGTCGACAGCCGTTGGATCGTCGACGACACGGCCTCGATCATGTCCTCCAGACGCAGCCCCGGCTCTCCGCCATCCACATGGCGTTGGAACGCCGTACGACGCGTATCGCGGCAGATCTGTTCGATGACCCGCCCGCTGGCCAGTTCCCGGGCCGTCACGGTTCGCGTCTTGCCGTCGCGGAACTTGAGCGTGCACAGCTCGTTCTGCGCATTGGGCGCGTAGAGCTGCGACACGGCCTGATTGATCATCTCCTTGCGAGTCTCGGGCGCCACCTCGCCGTTGGGATGGTAGGGCAGCGTCTCTTTCAAATGGATCTGGAAGATCTCGCGGGCACCGCGGATGTCGGGCCGATCGACCGTGATCTCGATGCCGCTGAGCCTCTGTAACAACGCGGGATCCACCAAATCCTTCCGGTTGGTGGCCGTGATGATAGCAATGCCTTCCTTGCCGGCAAAACCATCGATCTCGGTCAACAGGGCCCCAAGGAATTTGTCGGCATGTAACGCCCCGGCCGAACCCCGCACGCGACCGATCGTCTCGATCTCGTCGAGGAACAGCACCGCATACCCTTCCTCCGAAGCCTCGCGCAGGGCCTCAAAGCACTCGCGGATATTGCGTTGCGTAACGCCGACGTACGGGTCCTCCCATTCGCCCGGCTTGACCACGGCAAACCGACACTTCTTGCCACTTGTCCGGGCGATCTCGGCCGCGGCCACCCGCGCCATGAGCGTCTTTCCGCAGCCGGGAGGTCCGACCATAAGGATCGTCTCGCGACCATCGAGGTCGTAGAGCTTCGCCAGATCGGGAGCGACCAGCTTGGCCTTCAGCGCGCCGAGGAGCGTCTGCAAGCTGGTTCGTTGCCCCCCCACCGTCTCGGGCCGCACGTCGGGGACCTCGTCCAGGAAGTACCGCCGACCGGAAGCCCGTTCCACGCGTTCGTAAGCCATCCAGGTTGCCTTGTCCCAACGTATAAGGTCTCCCGGCTTCAACTGGCTCGGATCGAGCGATGCGGCAGCACTGACCACGAGTTCTTCATCGCGACATTCGACGATCAGGCGTCCATCCTCGGTCAGGCGGCTGAACGAGCCCATTTCGCCGACCTGGGGGAGGCCGAAGGGCGACTTGGCCGTGATGGCGCTCAGATCGTTGTTCAAGAACACTTCCTCGCCGGCCTGGAGCGAATCGAGCGTCAGCGCACCGGCCAGATTGACCACGTGGCGACCATTGCCGTAATGGACCATGGCCCGTGGTCCGCCTTCGGTTTCCACTGGGCGGAGAAAGACGCCGCTATGCCAAGGGGGCGTGGTGAGCTTGTCGAGCAATTCTTTGAGCTTGTCGATGCTAGCTCCGGCCTCCTGCAACCCCCGACCGCGCCGATCGATCTCGTCCAACAGCATCCGGTCCAGACGGCTGCTCGTCTCCAGCGACTCATTCCGTCGCCGGTGAAGCATCGCGCACCGCTCCTCAAACCCCAGACTGCTGTGCCCCGCGGCCGTGATGATCTCGAACCAGGCCGTTTCGGCGAATCGTTCTTCCATGGGTCTGGTCATCGGACTCCTCGCATAGCCAGGTACTCCCGGGCAATTTTTCGGTCTTCCATCGCTTGCAACTCGCGTGCCGTTAGTTGGCAAGCGACCGAGAGCGCCCCCAAGGCGTGCCCGAGCGCCCGGGAATCATACTCTGCTGGCAAAGGCACTTCCCAGCGGTACTCGATCGCCTCGCCAGCCGGGGCGGCCGAGGCCCGAGCCATGCGGACCAGGCGAGAGGCCGACAACAACAGCAGATGGACCGCGTGCGGGGCTTCCCCTTCGGTTGAAGTCGCCATCCCCAGCGAGACCCGCAGCCGCCGCATCTTGCCCACCTTGGGTGCCAACAGGGCCTGACAAAAGGCATCGCGAACATCCAGGCGGATTGCTACCTGGCCATTGGCCCGCTTGGTAAACGACCAGCCCGCCCGCTCGCACATTTCCGCCAGCCGCTGTTCGGCCACCGGATCGACCGCCGTGGATCGCCGGTCGGGCACCGGTAGCGAGGGGTTGTCCGCGCGTTGCGCCATAAGGACCGACCACTTCAAGGCCCCCTGACGCAAGCTCGCACAGGCTTCGCCAATCCACGCATCCAACCAGGCCGCGCCCGCCTCATCTTCCTCGTTGACGGGAATCTCCACCGCCAGATGCGCCTGCGAGACACTTTGATCGAGGCAGAACTTCACGCCGCCCGGCAGGGTCGAGTTCTGCAATAACATCCCCTCGAGCAGTTCCGCGCCGAGCAGTTTCTCTGGCTGCTCCTCGCCCAGTCGGATCGACATGCGCAGCCAATCGTGATCCAAGACGGCCGTGCCGGTCAGATCCAGTCCTCGGTTGAGCTTGAACTGCCACCGATCCTGCCCGGTCCGCTCGACCGCCGAGGTGTATTTCTGCAACCAATCGACGACCGGCAACACCTCGAAAGATCCTGTATACATCATCGCTTCCCCCTCACAGATCCTCTGGCGACCATCGTGTACCGGCATCAAGCACCGCAGGGGTCTCGCAGAGGCCACAATATTCTCCGGAGGACCAACAGGGCGATTCATCGGTCTGGTGATACCACGCGCCGCACGAGGAGTTGGGACACTGCACCGCCGGCGCGCCGACGGCGATCCGCCGTTTGCAGCGGGGACAGGTCGCCGGCTCGTACTGGTGGGGTAAAGGCCGCACCTCAACCACACACTCCCCGGAGTAGAACCATCGTCGCGGGCCCTCGCTGGCCGCCGGCAGGACGATCTCATCGCGATGCCGCAGCACCCGGATGCCGAGGGTCAGCGGCGCGCCGTTGACCCGAACCCCAGAGTCCGTTGCGGAAAGCAGCACCCACTGATCGTCCGGCTCTGCCGACCGCACGAGCCGCACCACCGCCTCGGTCCGAAGGTCGTCCGCGGCTTCTACCCGGCGCAGGTCGCAGTGGCGCCCGTGCAAGGGCGAAGCGAGCCATCGGCCAACCGTGGAGTCTTCCGACCAAAGAACCGCCATAGGACACTCCGCATTTCGTTGTTTAATCTTATGCGGTACTGTTTAGCAATTGTTGTGCCTGGAAGCGGCGATTGCTGCCCGTCGGCTACCGCGGGGAATCCTATGGCTGGAACCAGCGGCGAGCGTATAGCCTGATAGGCGCATGCATTACCCCCCGTGTCCGCCACGAAGGGGATTGCAGGATGATCGGACACTTCGCACGCCGAGCGTCCCAGGCCCTCGGCAATGGTGTCGCCAGACTTCACAGTGAGGCGTTCAAAGAGACGGTTGTGGCAGCGGGCACACTAGCTGGTCACGCCCGACGGCCGTGCGGTGCTCAGGAGCGTCTGCCACAGTTGTTCGAGCGGGCGTGCCGTCACGGCGGAGAGCCGTTCCGGGGCGTACGCCACGCGACAATAGAGATCGGCCAAGATGCCCGTTTCGCGAGCCAACGATGGCACCGAGTCGCCGATCTTCCGGGCGAATTCGTGGGGCGTCTCCTCCGGCAGCCGGCCACAGTTGTTCTCGCGAGCCCAGGCCTCCAGGGCCGCGAAGGTGTAGCGGACCAGTTCCGCCGGTGACATCCGGCCGGCTTCACCGCTGGCGAACGGTTCGGAGAAGGCCGCCAAGGGGCGCGGCGGCTCCTGGGCCCGTTCTTCGACCGCCGCCAGCCCCACCTCCTTCCTCCGCCGGCCCAACAGCCGGTCCCAGAAGTCTCGCCAGGCAGCCAACCACTCGGCCAGCGCCGCGGCCACCTGCGCTCGGGCTCGCCACAGCCAGTAGCCCACCAGCAGGATCACCACGCCATAGAACAGCCATCGTAAGACAGGGCCTAACCATTGAAACAGGCTGGTGAAAGAGACTTCGGGCAAGGAGACACGTTGGCGAGACGCGTTTGGCGAGCGCTGCGGTTCCTGGTCCTTCTTGTCTTGCGACTGGTCAGCCTTCTCCCGCGGCTTGGTCTGCGTCCCCGATCGGCCAGATTTCGCACGGGGCTTGTCTTTGGGCCGGGACTCGTCCGACTTCTCCTCTTGTTTGCCCTGGGACTGGGACCGATCGGATTTCTCCTCTTGCTTTTCTTGCTCGGACGACTCGCCGGTCTTCTCGCCTTGCTTGCCTTCGGCCTTCGACTCGCCGGATTCTTTGCCTTGCTTGCCCTGGGACTTCGACGGGGCAGGCTTTCCCTCTTGCTTCTCTTGAGGCGACGCCTCACCGGATTTCTCGCCTTGCTTGTCGGGAGATTTCGACTCGCCCGACTTCTCGCCTTGTTGGCTCTGAGCAGGGTCTTGGTCGTCCGGCTTACCTTCTCCTTTAGGCGGCTCGCCCTTGGTCTCGCCCTGGCCACGATCCTGCTGTTCCGGCGTCTGATCGTGGGAGCCTTCCTTCTGGGCATCGTCCCGCCGAACGCCCTCTTTGCCCATGCCCAATCGCGAGGGGTCCCGCTCCTTCGATCCGACGCGCCAGGCGAGTTGCGACACGGGATCCCCGGCGTTGGGCCGCGGCAGCAGCATGGCCACCACCAAGAGCCCGACGATCAGCAGGCCGCCGACCGTGATCCAGACCCCAGCCATCGCCGCAGGCATCTGCAGCCGCCGCTTGCGCAGGTACCGGCGCAGGCCAAGGAAACTCGTGTTCATCAGCAGCCCCAGCCCACTGGCCACGTAAATGCACAGCAGCCAGAAGACGTATTGCCGGCCCGCGGCATTCGCCGCCGGGATCAGCCCCTGGCCGATCCCGAAGACCGGCAGGGCTGCCAGGGAAAAGTAGACGATCCACACGCCCGGGGCGTTGGGACGCAAACGCCGGTCGAGCCAGAACTCCCACCACCGGGCCTTCTTCTGGTCGCGAGAGGTGACGCCTTCCGCCTCCTCCTCGGCCGGCGGAGAGTCGCCGTTTGCGGCGTCGGCCGGGATCGCGGCCGCATTCGGCCCGGTTCCCTGCGTTTCCCTCCCCTGCCCTATCGCCTGCAAGAGCCCCGCATCGGAGACATCTTTGCTCTCGTCGAGGAACGTGCAGTCCCAGGTGAGCCGATGGGTGCTCCACCAGATCAGCCCCAAAAGCGCCCAGCTGACCAGCGAGGCGTTCACGGTGAACCTGGCGATCGCCAGGCCCGTCACGATGGCCAAGGGCAGCGCGAACATCACGGCCCGATCGTTGCCCGACTCGATCGAGATCCGCCCGATGAGCACCGCCGCCATCACGAACAGCGAGAGGATGAACTGGAGCCGGGCCTCGTAGCCGCCCTGATAGAAGACCTCCAACAAGAAGTAGACCAGGCTGCCGACCAACGTCATGATCAACACCGGATTGACGGCGATCACGAGATAGTCGGCCAGTGTTGGATGGAGGCGACGGGCCATGGCGGCTTTAGCACGGAATCGCGGAAAGAATACGAAAACGCAAACAAATGCAGTCGGACTATTTCCTTCAGATCACCACTTCCTGCTTTCCCAGGATGTAATTCTGACAGACCGCCCCGACGCCCTCCTTGCTCTTCAGGTGTCGGGCCTCGATCCCTTCGGCGGCCAAGAGACCGGCGACTCGTTGGAACTCGTGGACATGGTAGACATTGACCAGGGCGCTGACGGCAAAGCCTTTGCGGCGGAGACCACCCAGGGCGATGGCCGTCTCGGGGGTCGCCACCGACAGCAGGGCCAGTACGGTGGCGTTGTGCGGCAGGCGACTCGCCGTCTCGGTGACCAGTTGAGCAAAGGGCAAGCCATCGGTCAACTCGACCCGGGCGAGCGTTTCCAGAATCCGCATCAACTGCTCGTGGCCCTGCCGGGTTTCGACGACCAACGGCCGCAGCCGGTCGCTGTGCGCGTGCATGCTAGCCGAGTGCCGGGCTTCCCGGCGGCTCCGGGCGTCGGGGTCCCAGCCCTCCTGGCGAATCCGGTCGGCCGCATCGCGCCCATTGGTAATCAGGCCGACCTGCTGGCCCATGTGGAACAGCGCATTGGCCACCGAGGCGGCGGCGGTCACGGCCAGTTCCGAGCGGTACGGCTCGTCTTTCGGATCGTAGGTTGCCTGGTGGAAGTCCAGCAGGATCGTGGCTCCCGCCACGCTCGACGGTTCGTAGACCTTGCTCTGCAGCGAGCCGGTCCGAGCCGTGGCACGCCAGTTGACCCGATTCAAAGGGTCGCCGGCCATGTACTGACGCACGCCGGCGATTCGCGTCGGGTCCTCGTAGAGCCGATAGCTCATGCGGACCTCGCCCAGGGGACGCCGCGAGGCGATCTCATAGCCTTCCAGCGGCACGACCTGGGGGTAGACCAGCAGGAAGTGCGGCGAGGTGCCGACTCGGTAGTGGCGATGCAGCCCGAACACGTCGCCCGTCTCGACGACCAACGGCCCCAGCTGGAAGTAGCCGCGCTCGTCACAGTGCAATTGGTAGAAGATCGTCTTTTCGCTCCGGCCGCGGAGCATGACCAGTTGCAGGCGTCGCCCCTCAACCCGCAGACGCGGGGGCGGCGGGAGCAAGGCATGCCGCGGCAGCAGATCTTCCAGCAGCACCCACGGGATCGGCAGCCAGCCGCGGTTCTCCACGCGGATCACCACGGCCACCGTCTCGCCGATGTTGACCGCGTAGCGATTACACTCCCGGCTCACCGAAAGGCTCTCCGCCCAGATGCGAGTCAATACCCGGCTCACCAGGATCGCCCCGAGCAGGGCGTACATCGCGTAGGCCAAGAGGCCCAAGTTGAACACCAGGGCGACAAGCAGCAGGAACATGGCCCCGGCGAACCACCGCATAGCCGGCCGACTCCAAAACAGCGAAGGAGGAGGAAGAAAAGGACGAAGGATGAAGGACTAAGGACTAA
>JBDKTH010000163.1:0-10908 GCA_039680305.1 Thermoguttaceae bacterium
CCAGGTAGTCGGCTTCGCTGACGGTGAAGTAGGCATATATCGGGTCGTATTGATACATGGTTGTCAACAGCGTGGTATCGGCCACGACCAGATTGCCCACGTCGACCAGGCGGCGTCCGATCCGGCCGCTGAGCGGGGCCTTGATCTCCGTGTAGTCGAGATTGAGTTGGGCTTGCCGCACCATGGCCTCGGCCTGGGCTACGGCGGCCTGGGCCACCAGCCAGTTGCCACGGTCAATGTCGATCTGCTCTCGGGTCGTGGCCCCGGACTGCAGCAGGGACAAGCTCCGCCGGTAGACCGACTGTTGTTGGGCGGCCGCCGCCTTTCTGCTCTCCAGATTGGCCTTGGCCTGATCCAGTTGCGCGACGTACGGGCGTTGGTCGATGACAAAGAGCACCTGGCCCTCAGCAGCCGAGGCTCCCTCCTGGAATTGCACTTTCTCCAAGTAGCCCGTGACGCGGGCTCGGATCTGCACCGAGTTGCTCGCCTCCGTCGTCCCCGTGAAATCGTGGTAGATGGTGATCTCACGCTGTTCGGCCGCGGTGACGCTCACCTCCGGCGGTGGTGGCGGGACATAGGTGTTCCGTTGCGTACAGCCGCCCACGACCAACAGGAGCAGCACGGTCAGTCCGGCACAGCGCCGCCATGCGGTCAAACGTCCCTGGTTGGCCGAAGCCATGTTGCCGCCCCCATCCTGACGCCGTCATGTTGCTGCATCCGGTCCTCAACCGATACCGCCCGTCCGTCATTGCGGGCACTGGCCCGCAGGTGCGACTCGCCATGTTAAGCATTCTAGCGGAGTAGGAAACCTCCCGGTTCAAGAGTTTCCCGAGCACGACGCCCAATCGGGCTTTTTCCGGGCCCACACGTCAACAGAATGGTCTCTCGCCTTGGTGTGATTCCTTGGTGGACAGGCGGGCGGGACGGACAGGCTTTGCGCGAACGGCAGGAATCGCGGTGCTGCACGACGTGCCATGGACGCCGGTCGATTAGTTCTCGTTGGGCGAAAGACGGGGCCCGATATGGGTACGTATTCTGAGTTGTGAAGTATGCCGACTTCCGCTGGAAGTTGAGACTGCGACCGTCGACGACGACTGCTCGTCAGGCCGAGTCGTCGGACGCTCGCTCGACCAGCGGCAGGTCGACGGCGATCCGCGTGCCCTTGCCCGGGGCGCTGTCGATCGTGACCAGACCACCGAACATTTCGGCCCGCTTGCGGATTCCCTCGAGCCCGAAACAGCCGGAGCCAACCTGCGCGGGATCGAAGCCGATTCCCCAGTCTTCGACTTCGACCTTGATGCGCTCGCCTTGCTGGAAGAGCCCGACCCGGAGCCGGGCGGACTGGCTGTGCCGACGGGCGTTGGTGATCCCTTCTTGAACGATGCGAAAGAGGGCCGTCTCCAACGGGGCCGCCAGCCGGTCGAACTGGACCTCGCGGACGAATTCGATCTCGGGCCCCGCCGGGAGCTGGTTTTCCAGGATCAGGCTCTCGATGGCGGGGACGATCCCCAGTTCGTCCAGCACGGCCGGTCGCAGACCGCTGATCATTCGCCGGGTCTCGTCGATGCTCTGCCGGAGCAGGTGCCGAACCGTTTGAAAGCCGTCTGCCGCGGCCTCGGGCGTCTGGGCGGGGAGATGCTGGAGCGTCCCTTCGAGGGTCATCAGCGCGCCGATCATCGCTTGGGTCACGCCGTCGTGCAGTTCATAGGCCACCAGCCTCCGATGCCCCTCATACGTCGTGAGCAGTTGCCGGAGGGCTTGCTGTTCCTTCTGGAGCGTCTCTTCGGCCCGTCGCCGCTCGACGATTTCCGCCTGCAATTCGCTGGTTCGTTCGGCGACGCGTTGCTCCAACGACGCGTGGAACGCTCGCAGGCGAGCCGCCAGGACATTGTAGCTGCGGGCCAAGACACTGATCTCGTCGCGTCCATCGACGGCAACCGCCGCCACGGGCACGCTCTCGGCCTGCTCGGCCGCACGGCGGAAGTGATTGGTCAGTGCCGTCAGACGCCGGCCGACGATGCCCTGGAAGGCGAGGACAATCGCGACGAACAACACGACGAGCGAGATTGCCACGATCGTCAGTTGCGCGGTCGATTCTGAGGCAAGTGCCGCATGGACCCGGTCCATCGGAATGGCCACCATATCCAGGCCGATCACATCGCCCAACGAGCGATGGAAGCCGACCTTGGAGCCGTAGCGTGCCACCAGCGGTGCGGGGGCATCCTCCGGGCGACCATGACAGCGGCGACAACTCTCCTCCATGCGCATCGGGCTGATGTGAGCCCAGTACTCTTTGCCGTCCAGGGTGAGCTTGCCCTGCCAGCGGTCCAACGTGGTGTTGTCGCGGAAGAACTGGATCATGCGCAGTTCTTCCGGCCCCGCTAGATTGGTGGGGTTGCGAGGGGTGTCTGAGGAGAACTTGATGATATGGTCGGGGAACTTCTTGCGGACCGTATCGAACACGTTACGCGCGATAAAGGAGGAAGACATCGCCTCCAGGACGAATTCATCGCGGCCCATCTGCGATTCCAGCGACGGGCGGATCCGTTCGCGCACGTACTGGCGAATTGCCAAGTCGAATTCCAGGGCCAGTTCGCCCTCGCGCGCCAGCAGTGCCTCCATCTCCGTGCGTGTGGAAGACCAGATCCGGTAGAGGACGGTTCCGGAGAAGGTGAGGGTGAACAGCCCGACGATCAGAAAGAACTTCGTGCGAATGCTTGTCATGGCAGTCTCGAACTCCGCACCAGCCCACGAAGAACCGCCAGGTTCCGCACGTCCCACTCGACCCCGTCTTCGGTCCCCTTGGGGGTCTCCAGGTACATGGGGATCGCGGCGAAGTGGGGATCGTTCACCAGGAGCCGAAACGCCTCGAGGCCGATCTGTCCGCGGCCCAGGTGGGCATGCCGGTCAACCCGGGAACCGCAGGGCTTTTGGCTGTCGTTCAGGTGGAAGGCCTTGATCTGCGAGAGGCCAACGGTTGCATTCAGTGCTTTCATCGTCTTCCGGTAGTCTCGCGCCGAGCCCAACGGATATCCGGCGGCAAAGATGTGGCACGTATCCACGCAGATTCCCAATCGGTCGGGATCCTTGACCCGGTTGAGAATCTCGGCCAGATGCTCGAACCGCCACCCCACGGCGGTCCCCTGGCCGGCCGTTGTCTCCAAGAGACACCGAGTCTTGAGCCTTCGGGTCTGGCGATGGATCTCGTCGAGGGCTTGGACGATACGGACGATTCCGCTGTCCAAGGTCCCCGTCGTATAGGCCCCCGGATGGGTGACGACGTAGAGGAGGCCCAGTGTTTCCGCCCGCTGGAGTTCCTGCACGAAGGCATCGACCGATTTTCGCCAAAGGGCGTCGTCGGGACTGGCCAAATTGATCAGGTACGAGTCGTGGGCCACGGGATGGGAAATGTGGAGATCCCGCAAGGCCTGGCGGAACTCCTCGGCCTGTTGCGGCGTAATGGATTTTGACTGCCATTGATTGCTGCTCTTGGTGAACAGTTGGACGCAGTCGCACCCATCCACGGCCGCCCGATGCACGGCCTTGTCCAGTCCGCCAGCGATCGACTTATGGGCACCAAGAATGGCCATGGCAAAACGTTACCATGCTGACTGGTCGGCCGCCAGCCGAAAGCCTACGAAAATGTCTCTCTGCCGTCGGCGCGGGATTTGCATGAAAGGGAAAAGAGCGGGAACCAGGCGGCAAGGGAAAGGAGACGAGCTGTCCGCTTTCCTTCCGCCAACCGCGTGCTTGCTTTTTTCGATAACCCCGTCATAGAATGGGGTATCCGAGGGCTGGTGAACGGTCCAGCTTGAAAGTGGACGAATGGTCGGGCAATTCTGGGTATTCCTGTTCGCGCTGGCGATGTGCCTCATCGTGGGCGGCCTCGTCTGGAGACCGCTCCACCGTGCTTGGCGCAAGGCCCGTTTTGCCGAAGCGCGCCGCGACTTCCACCGTCAACGGGAACACCTGGAAGCCAAGTTCGTCGTGCTGGGGATGAGCAGCACCCGACCGGCCGGCATGCGCTGGGTCGACTGCGATTTTGACGACGACGTGGCCTATGCACGCAGCCGCACCACGGGCGAGTTGTCGGCCTTCGTCGCCGTGACGATCGCCTTGGACGATCCCGAGGATGAACCGCTCGGGCCGGTCGATGACTTGGCCGGTCTTCGCGCAGCCACGGCCGTGTTTCGCTTCGACGGTCGCCACTGGGAAACCGACGGCCAGGCGATCTTCAACCTCAGCCCCACCGAAGCGATCCACCTCTACCAGCGCGATCTCGAAATGGTGGGCCGCGAGGTGACGCAGCGGCAATAGGTCGCTTCAGCCCTTCAACAGCTTGCGGAGCACGGTCTGCAGGATCCCGCCGTTGCGGTAGTATTCCAGCTCCACGAGCGTGTCGATCCGGACCTTGGCGAGGAACTCGTTGACGCGTCCATCCGGCGCGGTTGCCCGAACGCGCATCTCCGCGCCCGGCTTCAGGCTGTCGTCAAGCTCGGGGAAGTCGAACGTCTCTTCGCCGGTCAGGCCGAGCGATTTCCACGTGGTCCCCTGGGGCAATTCCAGGGGAAGCACGCCCATGCCGACCAGGTTGCTGCGGTGGATCCGCTCGAAGCTCGAGGCAATCGCCACGCGCTCGCCGAGCAGCTGGGGACCCTTGGCCGCCCAGTCGCGGCTACTGCCGGTGCCATACTCCGTGCCAGCCAGCACGACCAGCGGAATGCGATCCTGCTGATACTGCATCGCCGCGTCGTAGACGCTCATCACCTGGCCGTCGGGCAGATGGCGGGTCACGCCGCCTTCGGTGCCCGGGGCAAGCTGGTTGCGGATGCGGATGTTGGCAAACGTGCCGCGGGTCATCACCCGGTCGTTGCCGCGCCGTGCCCCATAGCTGTTGAAATCGACTGGCGCAACCCCGTGCTCTTGGAGGTAGCGTCCCGCCGGACTGCTCGACGCAATCGAGCCGGCCGGCGAAATGTGGTCAGTCGTCACCGAATCACCCAAGGCCAGCAAGACCCTCGCCCCGGCAATCGGCCGGATGGGGCCGGGCTCGGACGCGATGTCGGTCAAAAACGGCGGCTCTTGGATGTAGGTGCTCGATGGATTCCAGGGATACAACTCACTGGCGCCGACTGGCAGCGAGCTCCACATCGGGTTAACGTCGTAGACGTTGCCATAGCGCTGGCGGAACATCTCCGGCTCGACCGCCCGGGCCACGGCCGCGTCGATCTCTTCCTGGCTCGGCCAGATCTCTTTGAGATAGACCGGCCTGCCGTCCTTGCCGGTTCCCAGCGGCTCACGCTCCAGGTCGCGGTCCACGGTGCCGGCCAAGGCGTAGGCCACGACCAGCGGCGGACTGGCCAGATAGTTGGCCTTCACGAAGGGGTTGATGCGTCCCTCGAAATTGCGGTTGCCACTCAGCACGGCCGCGGCCACGAGGCTGCCTTCGGTGATCGCCGCGGCGACCGGTTCCGGTAAGGGGCCGCTGTTGCCGATGCACGTCATGCAGCCGTATCCGGTGTTGGTGAACCCCAGGGCGTCAAGGGCCCGCTGCACGCCGGCCTTTTCGAAGTAGTCGGTCACCACGCGCGAGCCGGGCGACAAGCTCGTCTTCACGTGCGGCTTGACCGTCAAGCCACGCTCGACCGCCTTTTGGGCCAACAGCCCCGCGGCCAGCATCACGCTCGGATTGCTGGTGTTCGTACAACTGGTAATCGCCGCCACCACGACCGCCCCGTGACCGATCTCCTCGCTCCGGCCATCGTTAGCCACGCGCGCGGTCCGCCCCACTTCCGCGTCGCTCAGGGCGAAGCCTCGCTCGCTGACTGGGGCCTGAAGCGAACGGCGGAACGCCTGCTTCACGGTGGCCAGTGACACGCGGTCCTGCGGCCGCTTCGGTCCGGCCAGGCTTGGCTCGACCGTGCTCAGGTCGAGTCGCAGGACCTTGGTGTACTGCGGCGTCGGGCCTTCGTCGGTGCGGAACAACTGCTGTTCCTTGGTGTAGCGTTCCACCAGTTGGACCTCGGCGTCGCTGCGGCCTGTCAGGCGGAGATAGTCGAGCGTTTGCCCATCGATCGGGAAATAGCCCATCGTCGCCCCATACTCGGGCGACATGTTGGCGATCGTGGCCCGATCGGCCACGGTCATCGTCGATACGCCGGTCCCAAAGTACTCGACAAACTTGCTCACCACGCCTTCCTTGCGCAACATCTGCGTGACGGTGAGCACCAGATCCGTAGCCGTCGCTCCCGACGGGAGGTGGCCGGTCATCTCGAAGCCGATCACGTCGGGCATCAGCATGTAGAGCGGTTGGCCGAGCATCACGGCTTCGGCCTCGATGCCGCCGACGCCCCAGCCCAACACGCCCAGCCCGTTGATCATCGTCGTGTGGCTGTCGGTGCCGACGAGCGTATCGGGGAAGGCCACCGGCCCGGTCTCGTCATTGCTCAGGAAGACGACCTCGGCCAAGTACTCCAGGTTCACCTGGTGGACGATCCCCACGCCCGGCGGAACCACGCGGAAGTTGGCCAGGGCCTTCTGCCCCCACCGCAGGAACTCATAGCGTTCCCGGTTGCGGGTCATCTCCAACTCCATGTTGCGCTCCAGCGCATCGGCCGTCGCAAACTGGTCGACCTGCACGGAGTGGTCGATCACCAGATCGACCGGGATCAACGGGTTGATCCGCTTCGGATCGCCGCCGAGCCGCTTCATGGCGCTCCGCATGGCCGCCAGATCCACCACGCAGGGAACGCCGGTGAAGTCTTGCAGCAACACCCGAGCGGGCTTGAACGGGATCTCCTTGCGCGCGGCAGCCTGGGCCTTCCACCCGGCCAATTCCCGAATGTCCTGTTCGCGGACCTCAAACCCGTCGCAATTCCGCAAGACCGATTCCAACAGGACCCGGATCGAGAACGGCAGCTCGGCGATCCGCGCGAGGCCGGCGTCTTCCAGGCTCCCCAACCGGTAGAGCGATGCTTGGCCCGAACCGGTGTTGAAGGTGTCACGGGCATGGAAGGGATCGATCTTCTGGCGGGTTGAGGTCATTGCTGGTGCACACTCCTTGATCAGTCAGGCAGTTCAATATTCAAAATGGTATCCGCGATCGACGAATTTGGAACCGCCCCCTCCACCAGCGGGGCGTGCCGCTTGCGGCTTAGCCTTCCCGCCCCTCATGCAACCGTCTGACATACGGTGAGTTTGGGCTGTGCCCCGGATGAAATGGCCAACCATCGTAAGTCTTCACAAACGTCCACTTCTGCCCCGGTAACCGTCGTTTCAAGGGATTCTCTTCGATATAGCGAATGGTGCGTCGTACCGCTTCGGGATGGTCAAGAAACCCTTTCCAGCCCCCCGTCGCCCAGGTGGGGTGGTCCGTGTCACGCAGCCCCGTGGCGCGGAGTTGTGACCGTGCAGCATCCTGGAGGGCAATGATCATCTCCTCAGCCTGATGCTTGTGCTTGCGAATCAGAAGATGGCCGTGGTCAGGCATGATCGCGCAGGCGTAACACGTGAACCGCTGCTGCTGGATCGCCAGAGAGAATGCCCTCGCGATGGCTTCCACCTCTTGAGGCCCGAACTCCAACAAGGGGTATTTCAGCACGTCCTTGGCCCGATCGTAGAATGCGTGAATCGCTTGGTAGGTCGGCTGGATCGCGCGACGTCCAAAATGGAGTTCCCCCAATTCGGCAATTACGTCGTTGGCAATCGTGCGCGACGTGCTGCCGCGTGGATCGTTCGGGAGCCACCAGCCATAGGCCGTCCAGATCAGATGATGGACGATGACGATGGGGCGGGGCATGGTGTCCCTCCTCGCATTGACTGTATGCTCTGGCGTGGGATTATACTCCCAACAAGAGTATATTAGAGGAGGGACAGCTAAGCCGCAAGCGGCTAGTCGAGGGGGAGCCCTAGGGAACGCCAGTCGGCGCTGATGGGGGCGACGACGGTGACGTCGGCGTGGGTCCCGGGTTCGCGGAATGCGAGGCTTCGGGCGTGCAGGGCGATTGCTCGGAGACGCTTGTCTTCATACTGGGGGCCGAAGGGGATCGTCGAGCCGTACTGGGCGTCGCCGAGCACCGGATGGCCCCGGGTCGCGGTCTGAAGTCGGATCTGATGGGTCCGGCCGGTCTCCAGTTCGATCTGGAGCCAGGAGCCCCAGGGACCGCAGCTCAAGACCTGATAGTGAAGCACGGCGATCCGGGCCTCGGGATGATCGGGGGCGACGACTTCCGCGTGCGGTTCGCCCGGCACCTTGCGTACAAAGTCGCGCCAAGTGCCGGCATCGGGCGTCACTTGCCCTTCGACACACGTCCAGTAGACCTTCTTGACGTAGCGGGCCTCGAACTGCCGGGCCAACTTGTGCGTCGCTTTCAGGGTCTTGCCCAAGAGCATCGCCCCACTGGCCGGTCGATCGAGGCGGTGCGCAAGGCCCAGATAAACGTCGCCCGAGAGGTGGTCCCGCTCCTTCAAGAACGCCTTGATCTGCACCTCCAGGCTATCGATGCCTAGGGGCGCTTGCGTCAGAATGCCCGGGTGCTTGTTGACCACCAGATAGGTCTCGGTTTCCCGGAGGATGTCAAATCCCAGATCGTTCATGCGTCTTCTTTGGACCCGTCCAGAAATAACTTGGAGAATTGACCTACCAATGAAGCAACTGCCGTGGGAAAACGCGGGAGGCCTGCACGGGGTGTCGCGGCAGTTGCTCCATTGATGAACGACGAATTCTCCGGAAAACTGTCAAAGAAACCCACAATTCCCCCCAACCAGAGCGAGAGAATCCGCCGTTGGTCATGGATTGCCCAACGTCGAAGACTCGGCGGCTTCTCTCTCTAGTAGGTCAACTCTCCAAGTTATTTCTGGACGGGTCCTTTGGCCGATTGCACGCCCCGTCGGCGCGGTTTAGACTATTCGAATACTCGTACCCCGACGGTTGCCCTCGACCTGTGAGCCCTGCCATGACCTGCTGCCGCCATCTCTACTTCCTGGTGTTGATCACGACCGTCGTCTGCCACCCTGTCGCGGCGGCGGAGCCCTCGACGACGGAGTTCGACCTGCTTACTCCGCCATTGGGAGCAGGCGGGTCATTTTGGCGAGCGTTTTCCGAGGACGCCACGGACACGGCCGAGGTCTGGAAGTTTAGCGATGGACTGTTGATTTGCAAGGGCTCGCCCAGGGGATACCTTTGCTCCATCCGCGATTTTACGAACTTCACCCTGCGGCTCCAGTGGCGGTGGCCGGCCGACACGAAGCCGGGCAAGGGGGGAGTGCTGCTGCGTATGACCGGCCCCGACAAGATCTGGCCCAAGAGCCTCGAAGCCCAGATCAACGCGGGCGACGCCGGCGACTTCTGGGGCCTCGACGGCTACCTGCTCGGTGGACCGGCCGATCGCGTCAAGGTCGTCGAACATCCCCAGTTCGGTCGCCTGACCAACCTGAAGAAGACCGCGGCGCTCGAACGGCCGGCAGGCCAGTGGAACGACTACGTCATCACCGTACGCGATGATACCGTCACGCTGGAGATCAACGGCCAGATGGTCAATCAGGCTACTGGATGCTCCGTGCGCCCGGGCAAGATCTGCCTGACCGCCGAGGGCAACGAGATTCACTTCCGCAACGTCCGGCTCACGCCCTTGGATCGTTGACCTGGGAGGAATCGGAGCCTACTCGCTGTATCCCTGCTGGACTCGGGTTGCCGTGTCCACCCGGGCACGCTGCAGGGGCGACTGCGCGGAGGTGTGCATCTGCCGGACCACGGCGTCATTGTTTCGGAGGACCGAAGCGCCCGCGTCCTTGGCTGTCGCCACATTGTGGGAGGCGGTCTGCGTTGCGCCGTCCGTTCCTGGAGCGCCATCTTCCCGGTAGGGCACCCAGTAGGTGCCGTTTTGCACGACGGGGTTGTTGTCGTACACGCCCGTCGGATCGTCCTCGGCCTTGCGGAACGAGTCGAGCGCACGCCGGGCAGGCTCGAAGGTCGGATCGGCGGCCAACGCGCGGTGGAAACAGGCTTTGGCTTCGTCGAAGTCATTTTGCGAGGCTCGGACGAACGCCAGGTTGTATTGGGAATCGGCCTCGCTGCCCGCACGGCGGAACTGGTCCATCGCCTCTTCGTAACGACGCTGATGGCCGTAGACCATCCCCAGGTTATTGCGGTAACGCGGTTTCGACGGCGACATCGCCACCGCCTTCAAGAGCGATCGTTCGGCTTTGTCCAACTGTCCCTGCAGGAAGAAGCAATAGCCCAGGTCGTTGAACAGATCGGGATTGTTGCGTTGGAGCCGAATGGCCTCTTCATACAGGCCTTGCGCCTCGCGGTAGCGCTTCTGGCGGTCGGCCACCACGGCCAGGCGGTGGTAACCCTCGTAACGGTCGGGGAATTCGACGATCAACCGTTGATAGACGGCGCGGGCTTCTTCGTACTTGCCCGCCTTTTCCAATGCCCGCGCACGGATGAGTTCCTCGTCGAAATCGAACGTTCGCTTGCTATCCTTCCTCGCCACACTCTTGCTCTTGTCCTGCGGCGGGCTCTTTTCCTCGGTCTTCGTGCTCTTTAATGGATTGATCCACGAGAACTGATCGCCAAACCCGCTCTTGCAACCGGCAAACACAAGCAGGCTGAAGGTCAGGAGGATTGGCAAGCAGGCATTGATCCGGCATGCACAGGGACGTGCCGACGGATGGACGCATTGCAGGCGATTCGTGTTCATGGAGTTCTTCTGGTCCTCGTCGCTTAGACGAACGGTTTTCCTGCTCACCATTAACCGCATTCCCGTTTACCGGTACACGCCGCCGCGGCCGCCGAAGGCGCGGCCGGTGCCGCCGTCGTAGTTGTCGTGGAAGTTGGAGTAGTAGGCCGCTTCGCCTTCGGTGGCGCTGATCCCCCGGGCAAAGGCCGGAGCGACCACGACGCGA
>JBDKTH010000434.1:0-2922 GCA_039680305.1 Thermoguttaceae bacterium
TGGGCCGCGATGCGGCAGGTGGTCTACCCGTCGGCCGTGGCTGGCGTCGTCACGGCTCTGGCGGCGATCGGCACGACGACCGTGTTGGCCCGGCGGTTCGTGCGGCCGATCCAACGCCTGCGCGGGCAGGCGGCGGCGATTGCCGACGGCGATTTCCAACCGATCGACCTGGGGCCGCGCAACGATGAGATCCGCGACCTGGGCCTGTCGCTCAACCGGATGGCGGAGCAACTGAGCCGCTATGAGAACGAAGTCCGTCGCAAGGAGCGGCTGCGCACCCTCGACCAGCTCGGCGCCGGCATGGCCCACCAGTTGCGCAACGCGGCGACTGGAGCGTTGATGGCCATTGAGCTGCACGCGAGGGAGTGCCCGCAGCGAGATTCTTCCGAAGCCCTCGACGTGGCTATCCGGCAGGTGAAGCTGATGGAGTCGTACTTGCAGCGGTTCCTCAAGCTGGGGCGGCCCGCGTCGCACGCCCGGACGACGCTGGCGCTGGGGGCGCTCGTCGCAGATACGCTCGATCTGGTGCGCCCGGCCTGCAACCATGGCAAGATTCGCCTCGACTACGTTCCGCCCCTGGAAGAACTGTTCGTCGAAGGCGAAGCCGAGAACCTGCGGCAGCTGGTGCTGAACCTTTTGCTCAACGCCATCGATGCGGTCGGTTCGCGAGCCGACCCACGGATCGTGGTCCAGCTCAACTGCGGCAAGGACCGCGTGGCGATCTCTGTCGAGGACTCGGGGCCCGGTCCCGACGCGGCGGTGGCCGCCAGTCTCTTCGAGCCGTTCGTGACCAGCAAACCCGAGGGGACGGGGCTCGGCCTGTGGGTGGCTCGGGAGATCGCCGCCGACCACCAAGGCACGATCACCTGGCGACGCGACCACGAGATGACCTGTTTTATCGTTGAACTTCCCTGGCAGCCTTTGCGAGACAACCATGGCACACCTGCTTGTTGTGGATGATGAGCAGAGCATCTGTTGGGGACTGAGCCAACTGGGGCGCCAATTGGGCCACAGCGTGGCCACAGCCGCGTCGGCAGAAGAGGCCTTCGGGCTGGCCAAGACTCAGCCCCCCCAAGCGATCGTGCTCGACGTGCGTCTGCCCGGCATGGACGGACTGACCGCGATGGACGAACTCCGCGAGATCGTCGGCGACGTGCCGATCATCATCGTCACGGCCCATGGCGACCTGAGCACGGCGGTCCAGGCCGTGCGCAACGGGGCCTTCGACTACCTGCTCAAGCCGTTCGACCTGCAGGTGGCTCAACGGGCGATCGCCCGGGCCCTGGAGACCCCGGAGCGCCCCACGACCGTGGCAACCACCACGCCGGACGAGGCGGGGCGGATCGTGGGCACGTCGACGGCCATGCAGCAGGTGTTCAAGCGGATCGCCCTGGTGGCCGGCTCCGAAGCGTGTGCCCACGTGCGCGGCGAAAGTGGCACAGGCAAGGAACTGGTCGCCCGCGCGATCCACCATTACAGCCGTCGCGTCCAGGGCCCGTTCGTCGCCGTCAACCTTGCCGCCCTGAGCCCGACGCTGGCCGAAAGCGAGCTGTTCGGCCATGTGCGCGGGGCGTTTACCGGAGCCGAGCAGGCGAGGCGCGGACTGCTCGAACAGGCCAACGGCGGCACGATCTTCCTGGACGAAGTGGCCGACATCCCGATGGACCTCCAGGTGAAGCTGTTGCGGGCGTTGGAGCACGGCGAGGTGCTGCCGGTGGGGGCCAGCCGGCCGGTGCAGTCCGACTTCCGTGTGATTTCGGCGACCCATCAAAACCTGGCCGAGCGATGCGCGGCCGGCGCGTTCCGCCACGATCTCTATTTCCGTCTGATCACCTTCGAGATCGAGTTGCCCCCGCTGCGTCAGCGCCGCGAGGACATCCGTGAGTTGGCCGACCATTTTCTCGACCTGCTGGCCGCGCGGAATCACCGCCCGCGGCCGCTGCTGGCCGCCGACGCGCTGGCGGAACTGGTGCGGCGTCCCTGGCATGGCAACGTGCGGGAATTGCGCAACGTGATCGAGCATGCCGTGGTCCTTGCCCGCGGCGGTCATATCCTGCCCGAGCACCTGCCGTCGCCAATCCCCAGCCCGTTGGCCGTGGGCGGCGAGCCGGCAGACCACGTCCAAGGCCTTTTGCGCCAATGGGCCGAGACGCAACTCTGCAGCGAGCAGGCGGACGGCAACCTCTACGAGCAGCTCCTGGCGTTGGTCGAGCCGCCCCTGTTTGAGGCGGCGATGGCCCACTTCCACGGTCAATGCGCGGCGGCCGCCCGCCGGCTCGGGCTCCATCGGACCACGCTCCGCAAGAAGCTCGACGAGCGCGGGATCGAGGGCCAGGACGAGTAGGCGAAGCCGAGCGGCGTCCAGCCGACGGTTCCCCTCATTGGTAGAGCCTTTGTTTTTCTGTGCGCGTCAGTTCTTGAATTGAGGGTGTTTTGGCTCGCGATGAGTCGAACCGGGAGTAGAAGGTAATAAACAGGTTACGACCGGCCGAGTCGCACACCTCTTGCGAGGTGCGTTGCAGAAGCTGGCTCCGCTGTCGCAATCGAGTCCCGCGGTGCTGGAACCACCAGGGGGATATGCGATCTGTCCCATGACCACCAGAGATCAACAGTAAGGCAACCATATCTGTCCAACCTGGCAGTACGGTTGGCCCGATTCCTACCTTTGTTGCCGGCCACCGCCTCGGGCACGGACGATCGCGTGAGCCATTCTCCTCTGGCTGGGGGCATCATCCTGCAAACCGCCTCCGCCGCCGGTCGGCGATCCGCGGATCGCCCCCAGGTTTAGCGAGAGAATTGTGGAGAGTGTCACGTGTTGTGATGCATATTTTGCGGCGCGGTGCACATTCGCAAGTGACTGCTATCCTGAGGGTTCCGTTTACGCGAAAAGACGCAAGTGAACTAACCCGAAAGTGGGGATGT
>JBDKTH010000384.1:0-14726 GCA_039680305.1 Thermoguttaceae bacterium
TGGCACCATGGGATGCTCGGCTATGGGCGAGTCGCCCTGGAGTATCCCCGGGAAATGCCGAAGATGCTCCGCGATGGCGGCTATTGCGCCGTGGGGATCGGCAAGATGCACTACCACCCGCAGCGCAACACGCACGGCTTCGTCCGCACGATCCTCGATGAGTCGGGCCGGGTGGAATCGCCCGATTTTGTGAGCGATTATCGTCAATGGTTCAAGTCCGTGGCTCCGCAATTGGATCCCGACGCCACGGGGATCGGCTGGAACGACCACCGCGGCAAGTGTTACGCCTTGCCCGAGAAGCTGCATCCGACGCAATGGACGGGCGATGAGGCGGTCAAGTTCCTGACGGAGTACGCCGGCGAGGCGCCATTCTTCCTCAAAGTCTCCTTTGCCCGGCCGCATAGCCCCTTCGATGCACCGCAGCGCTGGTGGCAGTACTACGAAAAAGCCGATCTCCCGCCGGCCGTCGTGGGCGACTGGGCCGAGCGTCACGCCCAGCGGGGCAAACCCCATCGCGACGACCTCTGGCAGGGCGACCTCGGCCCGGAAAAAGCCCGCGAGGCACGGCAAGGCTACTATGGAAATGTGTCGTTCATCGACGAGCAGGTCGGCCGCATCCTGGCCGTGCTAAAGCAACGCGGCTGGCTGGAGAACACCCTGATCCTGTTCACCGCCGACCATGGCGACATGCTCGGCGACCATCATCTCTGGCGCAAGACCTATGCCTATGAGCCCTCGTCGCGAATCCCGATGCTGATCCGGTGGCCGGAAGGACTCGTCACGGCCCAACGCGGCCAGGTGATCGACCGGCCCGTCGAGCTTCGCGACGTTCTTCCCACCTTCCTCGATGTGGCCCAGGTGGCGTACGAGCCCACGTGGTTCGATGGACGCAGCATGTTGAATCTCGTCCGCGGTCGGAGCCAGGGCTGGCGCGAGTGGATCGACCTGGAACACGCCACCTGCTACGCGCCGGAGAATTACTGGTCGGCCCTGACCGACGGCCGCATGAAGTACATCTACTACGCCCCCGACGGGCGCCAGCAGTTGTTCGATCTGGAAAAGGACCCCGGCGAGACCCGCGACCTGGCCTCATTGGCCGAGTACCGCGATGTGGTCCAGTTGTGGCGTCATCGCCTGATCGACCACCTCGCCGAGCGCGGCGAGCCGTTCGTCGTCGGTGGCGACCTGGGCCTCCGTCCCAAGTCGATCCTCTACAGTCCTCACTATCCCCGCGCGTCCCTGCCTCCGGCGAAGAAGCCCAAGGTCCGCCGATGATTGCTATACGTGTGAGGGGTGAGCTAGGACCGGGGGCACGCCCCATAGCGTCCCTCGGCAACCGCGGCCCGCGCTTCGGCCAATCGCTCGGGCGAATCCACGGCACAACGCCAGCCGGTCAGGGGAAACGCGTAGAGTTGCCCGGTCCCTGCCAATCGCGTGAAGATGTCGCGGGGCAGATCGCAAAAGCTCCCCGCAGGGATCAGGTCCAACACGGCCGGATGGCAGATCGTTACGCCCGAGAAGACCCAGGCCGAGGAGACCAGCCGGCGTTCTTCTTCCGTCGGACGTTCGAGGAAGCGGACGACCTGCCCGCGGTCGTCCACGGCGATCGCGCTGTTCGAGCCCGCACGCCGATGCACGAGAATCGTTACCAGTGCGTGCTGCTCTCGGTGAAAGCGGAGCATCGCGGAAAAGTCCTGGTCGGTCAGGATATCGCCGTACTGGACCAAAAAAGCCTCCTCGCCAGCGAAGAACGCGGCCATGTTCTTCACTCCCCCGGCCGTCCCTAGGAGTTCTGGCTCCAGCGCGTAGGTCAGCTCTGCGCCCCACCGGGAGCCATCGCCAAAGTGATCGCGGATCGCCTCCGGCTTGAAATGCAGGTTCACGGCGATCCGGTCGAAGCCATGCCGGACAAGGTGGCACAAGATGTACTGAAGCATGGGACGGTCGGCCAGCGGCAGCATCGGCTTGGGGATCTGCTGGGTCAACTCGCCCAGCCGGGTACCGTAGCCCGCACAGAGAACCATCGCTTTCATCGTGTCCTCAAGATCCAGTCGGCGGCCTCGGGCAGGCCGGTGCAGGAATGATCGGGCTTCCACCCGTCCAACGGTTCCGCGGTGACGATCGGTGGCATTTGACTCTGCGGGCTTTCGACCAGCACGGTCCGGCAGCCCGCCCTTGCGCCGGCGATGACGTCGGTCATGCGATCGCCCAGCATGAAGCTGGCCGCAAGATCGATCCCGAGGTCCTCGGCCGCCCGCAACAGGAGTCCGGGGCGCGGTTTGCGGCAGTCGCAAGTCACACGGTAGTCAGGCACGGTCGCTTCGGGATGGTGAGGACAGAAGTAGATCGCATCCAGGGCCGGTCCGCCCGAGGCCTTGAGCATGCGCTGCAGTTCGGCATGAATGGCATCCAATTCTGCCTCGGCCAACATGCCGCGAGCAACCACCGATTGGTTCGTTACCACGACCAGCAGGAACCCTGCATTTCGAAATCGCCACAGCGAGGGGCCTACCCCCTCCAGAAGGCGGAGCTGCGTCGCCTCCGTGAGGATCCCGTTGTCTTCGACGAGCACACCGTCACGATCGAGAAAGATGGCCGCCCGAGAAATGTGCATCATACGCCTCATCTTCCCCTGGACGAAGAGACCCTGTCAACACGAAAAGGCGATCCCCTCCATGGTGGGAAAAGCGGGGCTTGCAACGAATCAAACTTAAGGCAAGAATAGAGAGATTCTTTAACACATACCTGGGCGTTCTGCGCATACTGACCGTTCCGATTCATCCAGTCTCGCGGCCGACTCAGGTGATCCTTTCTCCAGTCGTCGTGAGCCGTCCATCGGGAACGAGCCAGTCGCAACAATCCTGGTTTGCGGCCCGAGGGATCGATGCGGATAGCCTCTGTAGCGATAGGACTGTTCTGCGCCGCGTTTTTGGTGCACTGGCTCGTCTGGCGGATCCACGTTCCGCGACGACAGTCGGCAGCTATTCTCCTGATCCTGCTGGCGATGCTTCCTCTCGGCCTAGCCGTGATGGCCTTCGTTCCGCCGGGGCAAGCATGGACACCCCGGGGCGTTTGGGAGTACCTCCACGTTGCCATCTTCCACGTGGCGATGACCCTCGCCTATGTGGTGGCCTACTCCGCCTTGGAGGACCGTAGCCCGAGCATGACCATCCTGGTCCACGTGGCCAACGCCAAGGGCGCGGGCCGCACTCGCGAGGAACTCGTAGCGATTCTCAAAGGCCGGCGTCCCGTCGAAAGGCGGTTCGAGGCCCTGGTGCGTGACAATATGGTAGAAGAAGTCGATGGCGTCTATCGCCTCACTTCCAAAGGAAAACAATGGGCTTGGACCTTCCTCCAATGGCGACGCCTGCTGAAGATGGATAAGGGGGGCTGAGGCGACATGTCGGACGTCTATCCAATTCTCGTCCTTACGCCGGTGGCGGGACTGGCCGTCTATTGCGCCAGCCACATTCTGTTGGCCTGGCTGGTGCGGTCGCCGCGGCCCTACACGTCGCTCTCGGGTGGATTCCTCTGTGGCTTGGCAGTGGTCGTCGGCGTCACCCTAGCATTGCTCGTCCTGGGGCAAACCGGGCTCCGCGATTCTCTGGGCCTGCTGACGCTCAACCTGCTGACCTACCTGGCGTTGGCGTTCGGCTATTTCAATTTCATCAACCTGAACATCGCCTCGCTACGGATTCGCATGCTCCAGGAGATGTGGCTGTCGGACGAAGGCATGACGAGGGAGCAGCTTCTGGCCCATTACAGCACCGACGACGTCATTGCCCTGCGTATCGCACGGTTGACCCGGGGCGGCCATCTGGTGGAACGCGAAGGGCGGTTCTACCGTGGCCGTTTGCGTTTCCTCCTGGTGGCGAGGATCTTTGACCTTTTGCGAGTCTCCATCCTGGGGACGGAACGCTCCGCGGCCTCCGGTCCCGATGTCGTGCGACCGGGCCAGACGGAAGGAAAATCATGACTGCCTCCACGACTCCCAACGCTCACGCCTGCGACCTGACGCTCTTCGTGGCCTGTTACAACGAAGAACACGGGGTCATTCCGAGCATCGAGACGGTGGTTGCCGCCGCCAACGAGGTGGGCTGCACGTTTGATATCGTTGTGGTCGACGACGGCTCCAAGGACAATTCCGTCAAGGTGGTCCGCCAGTACATGGACGAGCACCCCGAGCTGCCGATCACCCTGGTGGTCAACGAGGTCAACCAAGGCGTTGGGGTGAATTTCGCGGCGGGGGCGTTCTTTGGCCGCGGCAAGTACTATCGGATGATCTGCGGCGACGACACGGAGACCAAGGAGACTCTGGTCGAGGTGTTCCGTCGGCTCGGCGAGGCCGACATGATCCTCACCTATCATATCGACAGTCGTGCACGGCACTGGATGCGACGAGTGATCTCACGAGTCTTCACGTTCCTGGTCAACCGGATCAGCGGCTACCGGATCCACTACTACAACGGCTTGGCGGTGCATTTGCGGCAAAACGTCATGCTCTGGCACTCCAACGCTCACGGTTTCGGCTTCCAGGCCGACCTGATCACCCGGCTGCTCGACATGGGGGCGACCTACACCGAGGTCCCGGTGGTGCCGCTGGAGCGTGCGGCCGGAAAGACGAGCGCCTTCACGCTCCGGAACTTTGCCTCGGTCGGCCATACCATGCTGGAACTCTTCATCCGTCGTGTGGCAAAGCTTCTCTATCCCAATTTCACCAGCCGCCTGAAGCACGGCTACACGGTGTACGAGACGCCCACCGTTCAGAAACCCCACGCTGAGCCAACCCGATCGCCGTGAGACGATGACGCACCCACGGGCAGAAAAGACGCATCTGAGCGATCAACAGGCAGGCCGCCTCATTGCCGGAGCGGACCGTGGACCATTGCTGGACCAGAAAGCGGAGAGTTGCCGGTGGTGCCTTGCGGGCTTGGCCCTGCTCGGTCTGGCGCTGGTGATGCTGGAGACAGCTCAGCCTTTCTATTTCTGCCGGGATGATGTCCTGGCTTGCGACATGCCTCCTCTGCTGTTCGCGTGTCGCAGCGTGTGGTCGGGGGTGGTTCCCGAGTACAATCCCTATGCCTTCCTAGGCGGACCGCTCTTGTCCGAAGGGCGCGGCCCGACCTACCCGCCACTCTATCTCTCGTATGCCCTGGCTCGACATGTGTTCGGCAACGAGCATGCCACCATGGACATCCTCGCCATCTTGCACCTGACGGCGGGCTATCTGGCGATCTTCGCCGTGGCTCGCTCGGCCGGCATGCGCGGGATGGTCGCCTGTGTGGTCGGGCTTACGTTTGCCCTTTCGGGACCGTTGCTGATCATGGGCCGCAGTTGGTTCCAGGTCTTGGCGATGGGCGTCTACAGCCCGCTCTTGGCGCTGGCGGCCGAGCGCCTCCGTCGGCGTGACACCAGTTGGCGTTGGGCCCTCACGGTCGGCATCCTGATCGGCCTTTACTACCACGCGGGGTTTCCGCAGTTGTGGTTTTTCGGGGTCGGCTTCTTCCTGCTGCACGTGGCCGGGCTGGTCGTCGCCCGGGCAATCCCGGCACGCCGGGCCCTCTGGGTGCTTCCCGCTCTATTGATCGGCGCGGGGCTGGTCTTTCCCCTGTTCGATCAGCAGCGGCGTCTGGCCGTGGCCATGCGAAGGAGCACCGCCTATGGCTCTGGGGTCGGGAGCTACCTGCTGTCGTTCCTGTTCCCCTATCCACTCTACCACGGAACGCTTCCCGATGGATCGGGAAGCCTGCTCGACTATCAATTTGGAGGGCACTTCTTCTACTACGGCTCGTTGATGGCTGTGCTCTTCCTGTTTGCTCTGGCCGACGTGTTGGCCCGTTGGGGACGGCTGGTCCCGCGACGCCGCGGGACCCATGTGTGGACCTTCTGCGGCCTGATCGCCTTCGTCCTCTGCCTGGGCACCCAAGGATACCTTTGGCGACTCGTCGAGTGGCTCCCCACGGGGCTTCGGAACTATCCGATTCGGGTGCTGCCCCTGTTTCTCCTGTTCTCCCTGCTAAGCGCAGGACTGGTGCTCGATCGGTGGTTGCGGCAATTCACCCAACGGCGTGGGGTGGGACTCGTGGTGGCCGGTGGTGCTTGCCTGATCCTCATGTACCATGTCTCGTGTGCTCGCAGCTCGTTCTATAACTATGGGTTTCATCCGTACCCTGCACTTCCCGCCGATCTGCTGCAACTGGTCGGCTCGCCTGACGGGAAGACACCCTACCGCCACCTGTTCTGTGCGCCGCATCGTTCATTCGATCCGACGTATCCTTACAGTCTTCCGCATGCGATGCCTGTGCTGTATGAACTCCCGGCGTTGACGGGCTATGACCCGCTGCTGGAACGAAAGCCCGACTTCATGCAGGTCGCCGAACGGCTTGATCGCGACATCGACGGCACGTTGCGGGCCTATGGCGTTCGGTGGGTGCTCATCCATCGCACGATTTGGCAGGGAAACCCGGTTTCTCCCGGCACCAGCCGGATCCTGGAATGCCTGGTGCGTTTCAATGCTAGCCGCGTGAACTTCGCCGCGATCCACGAGCCCGAGTCGCTTCGGGGCCTCCTGAAGGTTGGAGAGACGCGGACCCCGGATCCGCTCTGCTTTGTGGCTGGCTCGCCGGCCCAGGCGTTGCCCCTGCGGTTTGATGCCCGGGGAATTGAGGCCACCCTGGGCCGGCCGGCAAAGGAGCAAGCCGTCGTCGTCAACTTCCTCCTGCATCCTGTCATGAAGGCCTACGTGGATGGGAAGCCGACGCCGCTTGGCAAAGACGATTGGCTCCGGATCGTGGTCAACGTCCCACAAGGAGCCGAGAAGCTAGAAGTTTTTTACCAGCCGCCTTGGATGCCAGGCTTGCTGGCCGGTGCCGTGCTCGCAACCCTGGGGCTGGCCACGGTCCCGCTCGCCGCCCGTTTCAGCCGCCTGTCCCTTCTTGCAGCGGGCGACGCGATCGCTGCCAGGTGTCCCCAGGCTCGGCCGATGCGATTCCTGTCCGTGCTTTGCGACGCGGAGCAGAAACAACGCCTGCTCCTGGACGATCTCATGCCGCCTTTGATCGCCTCGTTGACCGTGTACGGAATTCTCGCGGCGTTTCAGAGCGTCTTTTTCCACTTCCTTCTGACCGAAGAACCACTGCGAATCCGCTTCGCGCCGCTGGGCCTGGAGTTCGCTGTCAGCAGGCTGCCATACCTGGCGGCCACGCTGGCAGCCGTCCTTGCGACAAGCCTGGTTGTGCCTCGGCGGGCTTTTCTCGCAGCACGCTCCGCCAACGGCGCGTTCAACGACTGCCTGCAAAAAAATACGCCACTCGTCCAGGTCGCCCTGGTGGTCGTTGGTGGGGCGGTGACGATCCTGTTGCTGTTGGCAAAGGGCCATCTGGACTCGACATCGTTCCGTTTGTGGTCTTGGGGGCCCTGGCGACCGCTGTTCAAACTGCTGACCATTGCCGGCGGCATCAGCTATCTGGCGATCATCATGACGCCTCCTGACGCGGCAACGCGATCGATACGTTTTCCGTGGCTTCGCGCACTCAAGGCCCCTGTGGCCTTGGTCGCTGCGGCGGCGACCACCCTCGTCCTCTTGACGCGTCCCCTGCCCCAGTCGTTTGCCGAGAACGCCCTGATGGCTCTCTTCGTCGCCGCCTACCTGTGGGTGGTTAGGTTGTGGCTCGTGGCGACAGTGCAGAGGCGACGCCGCGGCCTGGGCCGCGTTTCGGCCTCAGCGGACGAGTGACCCGCTTCGGTTGCGAAACGCATCAAACGGGGTTGCGGGGATGGCGATGGCCAACATAGAATGCCCCGATCGGGGAGACTGGCCATCATTCAGGATTCACGAACTCTTGCTGATGTTGATGACTCGGATGAAGAACGCGGGCTGGGGCCTTGCGGGCCTGGCCCTGCTGGGTGTGGCCTTGGTGATGCTCGAAACGACCCAGCCGTACTACTTCTGCCAAGATGACGTTCTGGCCTGCGATTTCCCCCCTCTCCTCTTCTCCTGCCGTAGCGTCTGGTCAGGGGCGACACCGCAATATAATCCGTACGGTTTCATGGGTGGCCCACTGATGACGCAAGGCCGGGGGGCTACCTATCCACCGCTTTATCTTGCGTACGCCCTGGCGAGGCACGTACTCGGCAACGAGTATGCCACCCTCGACATTCTGGCCATCCTCCATTTGATCGTCGGCTATATGGCGGTCTTCGCCGTGGCTCGCTCCTTGGGCATGCGAGGGATGATCGCCAGCCTGGCTGGGCTCACGTTCGCGCTTTCGGGCCCTGTGTTGGTCATGGGGCGGAGTTGGTTCCAGGTCTTTGCCATGGCCGCCTGCTGCCCGCTCTTCGCGCTTGCGGCAGAACGTCTTCGGCGCGGTTCGATTGGCTGGCGTTGGGTCGTCGGAGTCGGCGGACTGATCGGCCTGTTCTACCACGCGGGGTTTCCGCAGTTGTGGGTTTTTGGGGTCGGCTTTTTTCTGTTGCATGTGGCCGGACTGCTAATTACCCGGGCGATCCCTCCCCGCCGGGCCCTGTGGGGGCTTCCCACGCTGCTGATCGGCGCAGGGCTGATCTATCCGCTTTACTACCAACAGAAGCAACTCGCGTTGGACTTGGGGGTGGAAAGCGCCTACGGCTCGGGCGTGTCGGACCACCTGCTATCGTTCCTGCTGCCATATCCGCTACAACGCGATACGGGACCGAACGGTTGGGGAAGCCTGCTCGATTTCGAGTTTGGCGGGCACTTCTTCTACGCCGGATCGTTGATGACCGTTCTCTTCCTGGTCGCTTTGGTCGGCATGCTGGTCCGCCGGGCCGGTCTGGTCCCGCGTCGTCGCGGCATCCATGTTTTGACCTTCTGCGCCCTCGTCGCCTTTGTCCTGAGCCTGGGCAATGAAGGCTACCTTTGGCGACTCGCCGATTTGCTTCCGATGGGGCTGCGGAATTATCCTTTTCGGGTGCTGCCGGTGTTCGTGCTATTCTCCGTGTTCAGTGGAGGAGTGGTGCTGGAGCGGCTCTTGCGCCGATGCGTCGCATGGCGTGGGTTTGGACTTGTGGTGACCGTCGCCGCCTGCCTGTTGCTGTTCTACCACGTTTCGTGCGCGCGTGCATCGTTCTACAGTTACGGATTTCGGCCCTATCCGAGCCTCCCTGCCGATTTGCTTCAACTGCTCCGTTCCCCGGAAGGCAAGACGTCCTACCGCAGCATATTCTGCGCGGCCCAGCGGTCCGCCGATCCAAGTTACCCCTTCTGCCTGCCACAGTCGCTTTCGACCGTGTACGAACTGCCTGCAATGACTGGCTATGACCCGCTGCTGTCGCGAAAAGCGGTCTTTGTGCAGGCACGTAGCCGGCTTGAAACCAAGTTGGAGGCCGCATTGCGTGCCTACGGCGTTCGGTGGGTCCTCCTTCATCGCTCGGTATGGATGGGGCGTCCATATTCCCAGCGGACATCACCAAGACTCGAGATCGACATCCCCTTCGACCCAAAGACCGTCCACTTCGCCAAGGTTCATGAACCCAAATCGCTTGCAGGGGCCGTGCTCGTTGGCGAGACACACGCCCCGGATCCGCTTTGCTTCATCGCGGGGGCCCCGTCCAAGGAGTTTCCGGTGCGGTTTGGGGCTTATGGGATCGATGTCGAGTTGGACCGGCCGGCTGAACCTCGCACCGTGGTCGTCAACTTCCTTCGCTATCGAGCCATGAGGGCCTACGTGGACGGAACGCCGACACCGATTCGCCTCGACGACTGGCGGCGGATGGTGATCGATGTGCCCTCGGGAGCCCGCAAGCTGGAAATCCGCTACCAGCCGCCGTGGAAACGCGGCGTCGCGGCCGGCTGCCTGCTGGTGGCCTTGGGGCTCGCCCTGGTTCCACTCGCGGCCCGCTTGGAACTTCGGCCCCGATCGCTCGCTCAGGGGCATGCCTGATCGATCGCCTCCCAGGGATCGGGCGGCTCGATCCCCAACTCGGTCGCGATGCGTGAACAGTCCAGCGTGGTGTGTGTTGGAACGTGCTCCAGGCTCAAGCCAGCATCGGCCACCATCCTCGGTTGCACCAGCGATGGACTTGCCTGAAGACGCGAGGCCAGGTGCCCGGCGGCCTCTGCGTAGGTCACATCCCGCGAGCCGGAGACCTGCCAGAGACCCTTGATTCGCCGCTGCCCAATCCGACAGAGAACATCGACGACCCAGCGGACCGATACCGGAGCCATAACCATGTCCAGGAAGGGGCGGATCACCTCGCTTTGGCGGAGCAAGTCGGTCCATTGCCTAAGCAGCGGCATCTCCGGCCCAAGCACTTTGGTCAATCGCACGACGCAACCTCCAGGCAGATCGAGCAGCTGTCGCTCCACCGCGGCCTTCTGCCGGCCGTATTCCGTGCGTGGGCAGGTCGCCGACTCGGCCCGTTGATAGGGAACCGATCCGTCAAACACGAGATTGGTCGAGAGGAAGACCACCAGCGTCCCTTGCCGACTTAGCGTTCGTGCCAGGGCCATCGTGCCCGTCACGTTCACCGCATAGCTCTCGCGCGGATGCACACGGCACTGCTCCAGCGACGTCGTTGCAGCGCACAGGTAGGCCACCGCAACGGGCTGCGGCGGGGTCCAACTGGAGAGATCGGCCGACAAGTCCAGCCGGCAAGTCCCCGGTTCATCGCGACGTGACGTGACGATCACGTGGCGGCCTTCCGTCCCTAGACGGGTGACGAGGCTGCGTCCGATCAGCCCGCCAGCCCCCACGACCAACACCGCGTCCCGGGAGTCCATACGTTACTCCGTTGCCATACGCACGATGGCTCGCCCGGCGATTGCGCCCGTCCGCATATCGCTGAGCGCCTGGTTGATCTCGGCCAAGGGATAGGACCGTCCGAGACAGGGGTGGAGATCGAGCTTGCCTGCATTGCAGAGGCGTACGTAGTTGGGGATATCGACGTCCGGATGGCACTCGCCACCGTGGGAGCCGGTGATCACTTTGCCGAAGTGAAGCGGAAGCGTGTAGATGGCCGCCGCACTCTCCTTGGGCGGCACGCCGACTAAGACGGTTCGCCCTTGCGGCCCGGTAAGCCGGTAGGCCATCTCGATCACCTTCGTGTTGCCCGTGTTGTCGATGGCCACGTCAACGCCCGCGGGGCCAACGATCTTGCGAATCTCGCTTTCCGGATCCGCGTCGGCCGCGTTGATCCGATGGGTCGCACCCAGTCGTGAGGCCAGTTCCAGACGATTGTCGAACAGATCGACGGCGATGATCGGGTGGGTGGCCGTCATCGCAGCGCCCTGAACGAGATTCAGTCCGATCCCGCCGGCGCCAAAGATCGCCACCGACTGGCCGATCTTCAGTTGGGCGTTGTTGTTGATCACGCCAAAGGCCGTAGTCACCGCACAGCCGAATAGCGCCGCGACGTCCGGATCGAAGTCGGCCGGGATAGCGGTCACCCGGTTCTCCGAAACCACGGCATACTCGTTGAACGTGGTCACCCAGCCCGCGTTGACACGGCCGATCCGCGACTGGTAGACGGGCGTGAGCGACTCCAGACCCGAGCCTTTGCGCCAATGGAGGACGACCTTGTCGCCCGCCTTGACGGTGCGCACGCCTTCCCCGCATTCCAGCACGATCCCGGTCCCCTCGTGGCCGAGCAAGTGGGGCAGGAAGCGGTCGGGGCCTTTGACGCCGTTGATCTCCCCGACCTGCGAGCCGCAGATACCGCTGCTCAGGACTCTGACCAGCACCTGGCCCATCGTCGGCCTGGGGATCTCGATCTCCTCCAGAGCCAGTGGGGCTTTCTGCTCGACGAGTATGGCGGCGAGCCCTTTCATGGTGATTCTCTCACTCCCTGGCCGGTTATTCGAAGTAGATGAACGAATGGTCGCCGGTGTAGCCCGTGTGATCGAACCACCACTGCCATTCCTGCGGCGTACAGAACATCTCGCAGGTGAACTGCCAATAGAGCAAGTTCACCTTTTCCTCTTCGGTTCGCCACGACTCGACGCAGAGATATTTGTGCCGCCGGCCGACACGCTCCATTTCCCTCAGGGCACTGTAGAGATCGTAGCAGTAGAGATTGTGGAGCGTGTTGATCGACACGACCAGGTCGAAGCTCCGATCCTCAAAGGGAAGCTTGGCCGCACTGCAAACTTGCAGATACGGCTTGACCTCCTCCTTGGCGTGCTCGATGGCGTACTTCGAGATGTCGATCCCCACGACTTCGACCCCGGGGACGGCTTGCGTGAAGTCGTAGAGGAGGAAACCCTTGCCACAGCCGACGTCCAGTATCCGGTCGCCCGGCTTGATCCCATAGTGTTTGACCATGGCGTCTGCCACCTTGCGCCAGCGGCCGTCGTACTGGTATCCGCCGTAGCCCGTTTTCCGGTCGCCGTCCCAGTAGTCGACGTCCCACTTCTTGGCCAGCCTGGCCGCTTCGGCCTTGGGAGACTCGACCACGCGTGCCAGGTAGTCGCGTTTCGTGCTCTTATGGATTACGGAAAGGAAATCGACGTAGGCCATTGGCCCTCCTCCTCAAACCCGGATTAGCTGCAGGGCGTTCCGAGCTTTGTCCAACTGGGTTCTCTTGCGATCGTCCTGATCCTGCCCCTGGCGGGCGAATGCCCGACGCTCGTCGCTGACCGGCAGGAACTCGTTAAGCATGATGCAGCACCATTTTACCCGGTAAACCGGCCGCATCAAAGCGATCCGCCGAAGGTGCATCGCTGGGTCCGACAACTCGGCGACGACCGCTTCGGCAAATCTCTCGGTGCATCCGGCCGGCATCGGCACGGCCGGTTGGCAGAGAAAGTCGCAAACGGTCTTCCCCGGATCATCCCAACCGGCATACTCGAAGTCGATAAACCGTAGTCGCCCGTCTGCCTGGCGAATCGCGTTGTGAAAACCGAAATCGGATGGGGAAAGGCACTCGTCTTCCGGCGGGATCGGCGCAACAAGAGATAGGCTCCCGACGGCCGCTTGGGTGATCAAGTGGTGCCGGACCTGGTCCCACGCCGGCGCGAGTTCTTTTCTGACGAACTCGCCTGCATCCCGCCCGAGGGGTGTCGAGTCGTCAAGCTTCCCCAGGCGTGCCAGCCGTCGTTCCACGCAGGCCAGGTGTTCCATGAACGTGAAGCAGGCCTCTGAGCCGCAAGGCAACTCCTTCGCGGCCGGGTGCGACTTGTAGCGGTTCAATTCGCGGTAGAATTCGATCGCCTGATCGACCTCTGGCGATGCCAACTCGTCAGCCACGAGCGGGCGGCCCTCAACGAACTCGTAGATGGCCGCATTGACGTTCCGGTCGCAGGCCAGGGGACGGGGAAGGCAGCGGAGGCCGCGGTCCCAGGCGAAGCGGGAAAAGGCATACTCCGTGCCGAGTCGGTCGCGGGGGTCGTCGGGATGATGGAAGTAGACTTTCAGCAGAACCGCCGCATCGCCGCAGTCCAGGCGATAGACGCGGTTGTTCGCCCCGCCGGGGAGACTCGACCGCTGGAACTCCGTCGACAGTCCCGCTTCGGCAAGCATCGCAGCGATAGTCTCCGGCGATGGGACCGTCAGCATCTCACGGCTCCCCGGCAAGGAGCAGTCGCTCGATCGCCGCCCACGAACCGACGCAACGTGCCGCTGGCTGCACGGGATGCACCCCGTTGGGGTCGAAGAGGATCTTTTGCACGCCCGCCGGGAACCCCGGCTCTGCCAGAAACTCGGGCAGATCGTCGATGAAGTGCGAGCAACCGGTGCTGGCGATCCGTGCAAGCTTGTCCTGCTTGGTCAGTTCCAGCCAGACGTCGCTCGCTTCGAGACCGATGCCGGCCACGTCAAAGAACCCGTTGGCCGCCAACCACTCCCGGGCCGCCTGGTGCAGGTCATAGCACTCACCGCGATAAGGATGGAGGCTCCGATGGCTGATGATTCGCACGCTGAGCCTCGACTTCCGGCATCGGGCGAAAAACGCCAACACACCCGAAAACGGCCGGGCTTCCTGCATCCGGGCCCCGTAGACGTACCCTTGAAGCTCGGTCCACTGATCTTCCTGGTCCGACCGCCGCAGGTACTCACGCACGGCATTCTTCGACGCGGGGATTGTCGGTGGAATCAGCCGCCGCTCCAGGGCTACCTGACGGAACAGTTCATCGTAGCAGACGATCGTATTATCGAAATCGACGCCGATCAGCACAGTCTGCACCGCCTTCACACTTTCCGGTTTCCAAATGCCCGAGTTACCTCCGCGGCGATATGATCCGCGGTCAGGCCACACTGCTGCCGGGCGTAACGCTGACTGCCCGCCTCACACAGAAACGCGTCCGGCGTGCCAAAGCCCAGTAGTTCCCCCGCCGGACGCGGCCGCTGGGCGGCCAGCCAGTCGGCAACCGAGCCTCCCAGGCCGCCGATCCGGCTGTGCTCCTCCACGACCGCGACGAGTGGGAACCGCCCGAACGCGTCGGAGAGCAAATCCTCGTCGATCGGCTTGACCGTATGCATGCTGACGACTTGAGCCGAAACACCGCTGGTTTGGAGCACAGCGGCGGCTTCCATCGCAACGGCCACCATCGTGCCCAGGCCCAACAGACACACGTCGGTTCCCTCGCGGACGACAATTCCTTTGCCTATGGCAAACTCGGCCGGTTCCTGGTGCACGGTCGGCTCGCCCTTTGTGCCCAGCCGGATGTAGGCTGGTCCGCGGAGCGTGAGAACGGCCGCCAGGGCTTGACGCACTTCGGTCGCGTCGGCCGGGCAGAGAACGGTCATGTTGGG
>JBDKTH010000711.1:0-2333 GCA_039680305.1 Thermoguttaceae bacterium
GGGCGATGCTGTGGCGGGCCTCGCAAGCTCGGCGCCGCCCTACGGGATTACGGATCTTGTTTGTCAAAACCCATCCAGATTGGTGAGAAATGCGGGGCGAGGATCAGGCCCGGCGGTGATCGTCGAGCACTTCGGCTGCCGCCCGGTAGCCGCTGGCCAACGCGCTGGCCACGGTGCCGCTGAAGCCGCCTTCGGTGGCCTCGCCGGCAAAGTAGAGGGTCTGCGCCACGGGCTGGGCCAGCTGGCCGACGGCCGCCAATGCACCGGCCGTCACGTAGCTATAGGCGCCGCGGGAAAACGGATCGGCTTGCCAGTCGCAGACGCTCCAGGCCTGAAGACGCCAATCGAGCCTGACGCGGTCCAGGTCGAACGCCTGGGCCAGCGTGTCCAAGGCCTGATCGAGGATCACCGGCGCGTCTTGATGGGAGAGTCGCGCGGCTGCTGGACCGCCGGCCCAACCGGTCAGGACCGGGGCACAAAGCGGCAGGGGCGTCCACCAGGTCGGAAACGGCTTGCCCGGAACGTGGAGAAAGCCCATCTGGTGCACGCCGTGGTGTTCCCAAAAAGCTTCGTCGAACCGCAAGACGACCTTCACCACCGGGCCCATGCGCAACTGGCCGATCGCCCGCGGTTTCTCGGGAAGCTCCGGGGAGAAGCGGACCGCCCCAAGCGAGTCGTGCGGTGCCTGCAGGACGCCCAGGGGAAGTGTGATTACGGCCCGCGGGGCTGTGCAGGGTTCCAGGGCGATCCCCGCGGCCGATCGCGTTTCCACTCGTACGTGACCGGGCTGCCATGCAATGTCGGAAACGATCCGGCTCAAGCGGATGTCGAGATGCCTGGCGCTGGCGCCTGTATGAAGCCATGAGATCAACTGGTGATAGCCGCTCTGGAGGCGAAAGAGCCGTTCCCCCTGGAACCGCTGGGCATCGGCCTCGGCCTGCCGGAGCGACTGGACGCTGATCAGATCCTTGTCGGCCGCGTTCAGACCTTCCACATACTGCGTGGCCAGAGCCTTGGCCTCGGGGGCCGCATCGCGGCAGTAGGTCTCGAGGAACTGGGCAAACGACAGATCCTCCGATTCGAGGTCCGCCAAACGCCTCAGGATGGTCCCGACCTTGTCCCACAGTTCGTCGGAGCGAACGAGCCGGCTGGCTTTGGAGTACCAGTGTCTTCCCTGGACTTCGAACACGCCGAGCGCGGCGCGGTCGATGATCTCCCACGACTGCCGCGGTGTGCCGTGGACGAATTCCGCCCCACGCTCGAGCGGCAGGGGCCATTGGGGCAGCAGCACCGTGTCGACTCGTCCGCCTAGCCGGCCGCGTGCTTCGAGCAAGAGCGTTTCGAGACCCGCCGCGGCCAGAACGCTAGCCGCCGCCAGTCCTGCGGCTCCGCCACCCACCACGATTACGTCTGCACGATGCTCGGCCATGCTTAGGACCCGTCCAGAAATAACTTGGAGAATTGAGCTACCAATGAAGCAACTGCCGTGGGAAAACACCGGAAGCCTGCACTGGGGGTGGCGGCAGTTGCTTCATTGATGAACGACGAATTCCCAAGAGAAGCCAAAGAACCGCCAACAGTCCCAGTAGAAAGAGAGAATCCGCCGTTGGTCATGGATTGCCAAGCGTCAAAGGCTCGGCGGATTCTCTCTTTCTAGTAGCTCAATTCTCCAAGTTATTTCTGGACGGGTCCTCACGATGCGTTCCAAGGGAATCGATGCGGAGCCCCTACCCAGAGAAGCATTATGGCCGCTGGGATCGTCCTGCGGATTAAGGGGTTTCCCGACACCAGGTTTAGCCCGGTCGCTTGCGACCGGCGGGGGGCAGGCCAAACCCGCCACCGCCTGGCGTCTCAATGATCAGCACATCCCCCGGATGAACGGTGCACTGGACTTGGCCGGACAAGACTTCGACGCGTCCATCGGCGTGTTGGAGCGTGTTGCGGCCCAAGGCCCCAGACGCACCTCCGGCCAAGCCAAAGGGGGCATACGGCCCACGCCGCTGCGAAAGGATCGAAAGCTGCAACGGGGCGAGGAACTCCAGACGCCGGACCGCCCCGTGCCCGCCTCGATGCTCGCCTTCGCCCCCGGAGCCCTGCCGGATCGAGAACTCCAGCACCCGGACCGGATAACGCTGTTCGAGTACCTCCGGGTCGGTCAGCCGGGTATTGGTCATGTGGGTATGAACGGCATCAGCGCCGTCGGCCTCGGCCGTGGCTCCGGCTCCGCCGCAGATCGTCTCGTAGTAGCCGAACTGTGCGTTGCCGAACAAGACATTGTTCATCGTTCCGTGGCTCGCCGCCGCCACACCGAGGGCCCCGAGCAGGGCGTCGAC
>JBDKTH010001213.1:0-3629 GCA_039680305.1 Thermoguttaceae bacterium
GTCGACAACACGGCGTCGCGGGGAATCTCCTGCCAATTGGTCAGCTTGTGGGCAAGGATTGCCAGCTTGAAGCACTCAAAGGCTTCTTGGAGATCGTCGGGCAGACGCGGCAGGTTTTCAAAGGGACGCACCGGCGAGGTCGTCGCCGAGGGCTCCTCGCTGTCGCCCGACTCCGAACTGTCGAACGGCGCGTCGTCTTGGGCCTCGTCCGTCTCCGAGGCCTCGGTCTCTTCCGCTTCTTCTGCTTCCGGATCGGTCACTTCGCCGATCGAGCCGACACTGGCGGCCGAGGCGACGTCTTCGATCGGCCCGGCATCCGCGTCCGTCTCTTCGGCGGCCACTTCCTCGTCTTGCGGCTTCTGGTCGGGGATGCCGCCGAGGGTCTCCCAGCGGGAGTTGCGCATCTGCGAGACCGACCAACTGTTCTGCACCGCCCCTTCCAACCACATCTCCGCGTCTTCCCAGTCCAAGGCGGCCAGGAAGTGACTCCAGAACAGGCCGTCGTACTGCTGGTAATTCTGGCCAAACTGCTCGTAGACGCGGCGCAAGCGGCCCACGTGCTGGCTGCTGACGTTCCCCACCCGGCGGCTCCACGCCTCGTCGGAATAGACGTGCGACGGGGCCCCGGCGCCCATCAGCTGCAATCGCCACTCGGAGACAAGACGCCCCTTCTCCCAGTTGGTCGTGCTGACCAGGCGATTCCAATGGCTCAGAAACTGGGCCGAGGTAACCTCCACCAGGGTCGGATCGACGAAGGTGGCTCCGGTCTCGTCGGCTGCGTCGAACTCCTCGCCTTCCTCTTCTGGGGTTTCGTCCGCCAGGTTCGACTCCACGTCAGACAGTTGCTCCGGCATGTCGGCACTAAGCTGTTCGTCCATTCGGCAAGAATCCTTCTTCGAGCGTCGCCTCGGGGGGCGATAGTCCAGAACATCACCACGACCGACGACCAGGGCCGACGGCCAGAAGCGACAGCTTAGCACGGCCCGCGCGCCGCGATCCAGCAAAGCTAGCAACCGCCGGCCCCAAACCGCTCGCGACCCCCGAAAACCCCGGGAAAGACGCGGTCCGCCGGGCCGCGTAGCGAGCAGTCGACAACGCGCGGCCCGTGGGGAAAACGTGTTGATCGCCGCTCCTGCCGAGTCGGGCCTTTTGTCGTAGCCCCAAGCAGCATCAGGACTTTCGCCACCAACCGGCAATTGCGGAAGGCTGCGGCGCAAGTCAGGCCCCCCGGGCACGATCCCTGCGACGCAAAAGACGCTGGCTTGCCGCAAGTGGACGGAAGAAGCGTTATCGCCGCGCACGATTCTCAGAGCCCTCCTGGCGACCAGGCAAAAGCCGTTGGGATTGACGCGAACGGCGACTTCGCCCATCGTGAGACTCTTGTGGGCACTGCGGGTCGCCCCGAGTTTGTACAATGGAGCAACCGCGAACCTGGGCACCGCTTCTCCCCTCATGATGGGCGGGAAGCACATCGACTGGCATCTTCTCGTTTCATGATTCGACTGGCACTGAAAACCTGGTGGACTCGAACTCGACTGGCAGTGAAAACCCGGTGGACCCGACCGGCCGGCGGGCGCGAACTGCTCGCGCTGGCCCTGCCGTTGATCATCTCCACGGCCTCGTGGACGGTGATGAACTTCATCGATCGAATGTTCCTGCTGTGGCACTCGACCGATGCCATGGCGGCCGCCATGCCCGCCGGAATGCTCTACTACACCGTGATCTGCTACCCGCTGGGCGTGGCCGCTTACGTCAACACGTTCGTCGCCCAGTATCATGGGGCTGGCCGGCCGGAGCGGATTGGCGTGGCCGTCTGGCAGGGTGTCTGGCTGGGCGTGCTCACGGCCCCCCTGATCCTGCTGACGATCCCCGTGATCCCGCTGGTGTTTCAACTCTCCGGGCACGATCCCCAGGTGGCGGCCCTGGAAACGACCTACTACCAGATCGTCACCGCCGCCGGCGGCGCCTCGGTGATCGCCGCGGCGATGTCGTCGTTTTTCTCCGGGCGCGGCGAAACCCGGGTAGTGATGATCGTCGACACGATCGCCGCGGGGATCAACATTGTCCTCGACTACGCCTGGATCTTCGGCCACTGGGGCTTTCCCGCCGCGGGCATGGCCGGCGCGGCCTGGGCCACCGTCGTGGCCCTCTGGATGCGGGTGTTGATGTATGGCTGGATCATGCTCTGGCCGGTCTATCGCCAGAAGTACCAGATGTTGGCCGGGTGCCGCTTCGATCGGGTGCTGTGGCAGCGGCTGCTGCGCTTCGGTGGCCCCAATGGGCTGCAGTTCCTGGTCGAGGTGGCCGCCTTCACCCTCTTTCTCCTCTTGGTCGGCCGGCTTGGACGGGAAGCGGCCGCCGCCACCAGTCTGGCGTTCAACGTCAACGGCATCGCCTTTGTGCCGATGATCGGCCTGGGGGTCGCGGTGAGCACGATCGTCGGGCAGTATCTGGGGCGCGACCGCGCGGACCTGGCGTCGCGGGCCACCTGGACCTCGTTCTGGATGGCGGCCTGCTACATGGGCTTCCTGTCGCTGCTCTACGTGCTGGTGCCCGACGCGTTCCTCGCGGGCCACGCGTCTGGGGCCGACCCGCAGGCCTTTGCCACGCTGCGCGACATGACGGTTGTCTTGCTCCGTTTCGTGGCCGCCTACAGCCTGTTTGACGCGATGAGCCTGGTCTTTGTCGGGGCGATCAAGGGGGCCGGCGACACGCGGTTTGTCCTGTGGACCCACGCCTCAATCGCCCCGTTTCCCCTGCTGGCCGGCTGGCTTGGCATCACACGCTTCGGCTATGGCCTGAACTGGTGCTGGTTGATGCTCACCCTCTGGGCCTGCGCCCTGGGCCTGATCTTCCTGGCCCGCTTCCTCCACGGACGCTGGCGCTCAATGCGGGTCATCGAGCCGGAACTGCTGGGCCAGCCTAAGCCGCTGGTGGAGCCGGCAGCCACCTGTTCGGCGGAATGAACCGGAAAAGAACACCTGGTCGCTCCGATCGGTCGGCCTAGCCGCTTGTCTCTTCACGGTGTCTCGCTCCCCGCCTTCGCCCGCTCTTCGGCTGCGAAGCGAAATCCTGAACCCCGAACCCTGAACCCCCTTGTCATTTTTCCCAGCGAAACCTCCCTCCGATCCCGGGGTTCAATAATCGTTGGGCCGAACCGGCACGTACTTTGGCCACCGGCCGGCCAACGCGATGGTTTGCACCCTATTCTGTCTATCGAGGAGTACCACCATGACGCGTTTGTGGACGACATTGTTCGCCCTGACCGTGGCTTGCCTGATTGGCCTGAACGCTTCTGCTCAGGAGAAGAAAGATGGCCCCAAGAAGCCGCCGAAGCCGCCGGAAGAGGTGTTCAAGGCGTTGGATAAGGACAACGACGGAAAGTTGACGCTCGACGAGTTCAAGGCCAACCGCAAGTAGCCCGAGCAGATCGAAAGGGCCGAGAAGGTGTTCAAGGCCAAGGACGCCAATAGCGATGGCTCGCTGACGCTCGACGAGTTCAAGGCCCATCCTCCGAAGAAGGAAGGCAAGGGCGGCAAGAAAAAATAGTGTCTCTTCTCTAGACCCCGCGCCCGGCCCTGGTCACGCCCATATACCCCCCCGCGAGGCACGCTCCAGAGGCCGGGAAG
>JBDKTH010000426.1:0-13978 GCA_039680305.1 Thermoguttaceae bacterium
TATCGAGCACAAAAGCGTTGCCATAGGCCAAGAAGGTTCTCGCCGGCAGCCATAGCATCAGCTTCACGCCCTTGGAGTGCGCATAGGTCGCGATCTTTTCGACGTCAAGAACGCGGCGGTCTTCCCCAAACGTTGAAGGTCGCGTACGGACGGAGATCTTGCAGTCGAAATAGCCAGTGCAAGGGCATCTGGTCATTCTGGAAGCGAGGAATCCGGGATGTGCCGCGGGTATTCCCAGCGACCGACATTCGCCCGGAGCCACTGGAAATAGGGTTGGATGCCGCGATTGTTCTCGTTGGCGCCGCTTGCGCCCATTTCGAAGTTCGGCCCCGTGCCCTGCTTGCCGCGAACGTCCTCGACGTAGGGACTGCGGAAGAGCATCGCGGCACGGGGATGCCGGCGATAGGTTTCCCACTCCTCGCGCATCGACTGGAGATGGTAGGCGTTGAACACCCCCTCGTTGCCCGAGGCGTCGCGGTCGGCCGTCTCCGTGTTGACCGCGAAGCCTGTCTCGGGGATCGGCATCGCCTCGTGAAAGAGCTTCACGTCGCAGCCCGGGTAGTCGACCGAAGAACCGGTCTGGTGATTAGGGCAAATGCCGACCTCGATGTCCGGGGCCACGGCCTTGAACCAACCGGTCAGCTTCGCCTTCTTGGCGGCCCCCTCGGGCTCGCGGAAAATGGCATGATCGACCCGCAGGGGATGGTTGAACTCCTGGTACAAGTTGACGAAGACGTTCTTGAGCCGCCGCGCGGTGAGGAATTGGCCGGTCGCCTCGATCCCGCGCCGTACCGCCGTTTCGTCCCGCAGCGCCTCGTCCTTGCGCGGCATCATGAGCACGACGCAAACGACCATCCCACGTTTGTCCGCCTCGCGAACGACCCGTTCGAGCCGTCGGGCAAAGGCGGGGATCAGCCGTCCGTCGGGCGTATAGGCGTTCGGCCCGGCGTTGACCTCGGGGAAGCCGCCGTTGGTGCCCTGGAGCGACACGCTGAGCAGATTGATCCCATGGGCGGTCATGTTGTCGAGGTTGTTGATCAATCGCTCGGTGACCGCGGGGCTCATGAGGGCATTGTTGCACCGCAATCCCCAGAGTTTCACGGGGTTGCTGCCGAGGTAAGGCAACCCCTCGCGAATCGCAAACTCCTTGGTTGGCGAAGCTTCTTCGGCGGCCAAGATCGCCGAGGGGAGGCAGACGACTGCCGTCAGGACGGTCAGAGAGAAGCAATGCATTGCAGCATCCTCATCATAGATTGGCCGAGAGCACCTCGCCCCGGTTTCGCGTGGCAATCCCGCGCCAGCTGGCGAGGTCAATCGTATTGCTTACAAACGAGATGTGCCCATCCACGAACAGGACGCTGACCCCGCCGGGGTGATGGCTGCGAGCCGAGGTGCGGCCCATGACGTTCCCCGAAAGGCAGTCGCTCGACGCGTGGTTGGGCGTCAGGAAGTGATTGTAGCTGGCCGCGTTCAAGTTGCCCCGCGCCCATTCGCGTCCGCGCTGCCCGCTCCAGGAAGTCAGGCCCGCGCAGAAGGCATCCGTGACCGGGAGCAACTGGGGACCCACGGCGAACTGCCGCAACTTGTCGGTTGGCGCGGACCCGGTGGTGTCCGCTCCCGTTCCTTTGATCGTCTCGCTGTAGGCCGCGGTGTTGCTCAACCCGTCGGCGATATCCGCAAACCGTACGGCCGACCGGTCGAAGAAGACTCCATCGATCGGCTGGGTTCCTTCCGGCCCATAGTCGCGAAAGCTGCCGCCGTTCTGCAATCCGGTCCCCGCATTGGCCATATAGTTGTTGGGGCCGAAATCGGGATGCAGCCGGTCTTGGCTCGGATCGGAGGGGCAAAGGTACGTGGGGATGATCGCCCGCACCGCCTGGACATTCACCGGGTCCAGCACCCCGTACTTGAAGTTGATCGTCTTGTGGATGTTGCCGCCCTCGAGGTAGGGCAGGATTTGCGCTTGGGCCGACCAAAGGTGCGGCGATCCCGTGCGGGCCGACGGCAGACATCGGTAGGTGCTCTCGTAATTCTGCAGCGCCAGGCCGATCTGCTTGAGGTTGTTCGTGCAACTCAGCCGCCGCGCCGCCTCGCGGGCCGCCTGAACGGCCGGCAGGAGCAGAGCGACCAACAGGCCGATGATCGCGATCACGACGAGCACCTCGACCAACGTGAAGCCGAGCCCCAACGGACGAGAGGATCGCCGCTTCTCCTCTGGCGTGCCAGGGAGTCGTCCCGATTCTACCGTATCGCGCAAACGCGGAACCTGCCCCATGCCGGCCTTCCTTTGGAACAAGATGACCTCACGGTTTCACATGCCGGGGATACTCCCACCGGCCCACGTGATCCCGGACCCACTCGTAATAGAAGCGGACGCCGCGGTCGCTGGGGCTGGTGCCGCCGCCCCCCATCTCGGCATGGGGTGCGGTTCCACTGAAGTTCCCGATCCCCTGAATGAACGCGGCGTGGAAGAGCATCACCGCGCTGGGGCTCTCCAGGTAGCGCTGGCAGTCGGCGAAGATGAACTCCCGGTGCCCTTCGTTGAAGACCCCGTCGTTCTCGTAGGAATCCTGCTTCTGGGTCTCGACATTGACCACGAAACCGGAGGAGGGGATCGGCATCTCTTTCTGGATGATGCGGACCTCCATGCCGGGGTAGGCGTCGGCGGTCGGCGATTTCGCGTAAGGACAGACGCCGACTTCGATATCCGGGGCGACGGCCTTGAACCAAGCGGTCAGCTTGGCCTTCTTGGCCGCGCCGTCGGGCTCTCGAAAGACCTCGTGGTCGATGCGTTCGCTGTGGTCGAACTCGTGGAGGATGTCGACGAACACATTCTTGAGACGCTCCCTCATGAGAAACCGGCCCGTCTCCTCGATCGCCCGCCGGATCGCCGCCTCGTCCTGCAGATCCTGGTCCTTGCGAGGACTGAACAAGCCGACCATCACCACCATCCCGCGGCGATCCGCCTCGCGGATCAGCCACTGGAGTCGTTTGGCAACGTCCGGCTTGAGTTGGCCGTCGCGACGGAAACCGTTCAGGCCCGCGTCCGGATCCGGCCAGCCGCCGTTGGAACCCTGAATGTAGACGCCGATCAGGTTAATGCCGTGGGCGACCATGGTGTCCATCGCACGCACATGCCGTTCCGTCACGGTCCAACTGTGCAGCGCATTCCCGCACCGCAGGCCCCACAGATCGATCTCTACTCCTCCGAGGAACGCACGATCGCTGCGGACCTCGAACTCGCGTGTAGGTTGCGGGGCCTCCCCGCGACACCAACTGGGTAGCGCGATCGCGACGGCGAGGCAGGCAAACCTCGAAATGAGGTGTAGCATGCTCTGGTTAGTCATACGGGATGTCCCTGCAACATCCACCGTGCAGACGACTAGTTCAGCCATCTCCTCCACATTTTGCATCTTTGCCCCTCCGAACCGAGAGCCAATTCGACCGCAACAACGTTCGGATTCTACCTCCGGGAGATCCCTATCGCAAGAATCCGCCAAGCTCGGGGGGGACACTCCCGTTTCTACGCCGGCGATTGTCGACTAAAGTGGCGACTTTTGCGGGTGACGAGGGGGGCAGCAGAAGTGTCAGCGCAGCAAAGACGCCATTCGTTCCCGGCACCTCGGCTTCTCGGTCCTACGCGGTGTGCCTTGGACAAGTCGCAGTCTGAGCCAAAGGGTGTTAGAATGGGAGGGATTGGTCGTCGGCCCACCAGCCTTCGTCCCGTCGACTGACGAGACAGCCGCAAACGGCCAGTCGCGATCGACTGGAAAGAGGGAATTGAGACCGAAGAGGAGAGGAACGTAACGTGAAGATCGAGAGTCGCAACATGAAGAAGTACTTGGCGTTGTGGATGCTCCTGACCATGGTTTCGTCGGCTCACGCGGAGTTGACGCTGCATGTCTCGCCGGAGGCGGCGGCCGGCGGGGACGGCAGTCGGCAGAAGCCCTATCAAACGCTCCCTCAGGCCCGCGATGCGATTCGGGCCCTGCGCCAGGCGGGAACGCTCAAGAAAGAGGAGGCGGTGACGGTCGATGTCGAGCCGGGCGTCTATCCGTTGGCGACCTCCGTGGAGTTCAGTGCCGCAGACAGCGGAACGGCTGGAGCCCCGGTCGTTTACCGTGCCCGCAAGAGCGGGACGGCGAGACTCCAGGGTGGGGTCTCGCTAGATCCCTCTTCTTTCAAAGCGGTCACCGAGGCGACGGTCCTCGCGCGACTCGATAAGGCCGTCCGGGACAAGGTGCTCGTATGCGACCTCTCAACCGTTGTCCCCGCCGCATTTCCGGAGTTCAAAACCGCCTTCCACGGGGCGCCCGTGGCGCCCTGGCTCTATGTGAACCATCAGCCGATGACGCTGGCGCGTTGGCCCAACACAGCCGCGGCCGAGGCCGGGTGGGCGAGCTTCTCCAAGGCGGTTGATACCGGCCTGCCCAATCCCAAGGCGGCCGACCCGGCCATGCACAAAGCCCATCCGGGCTCGTTCCTTTTCGACGATCCGCGTCCGGCAGGCTGGAACCTGGCCGCCGGTGTCTGGCTCCTTGGCTACTGGACGCACGATTGGAGCGATGAAGTGATCCGCGTTGCCTCCTATGATCGGGAAAAGAAGATCATAGCGTTGGCGGCGCCGCACAACTACGGCATCAACGGCGGCACCTGGGGCGCGGCGAAACGCCGGTTCTTTGCCATGAACGCCCTGGAAGAACTGGATGCTCCCGGCGAATGGTATCTCGATCGATCCCGCAAGCTGCTCTACTTCTACCCCGACGGGGACCTTTCCACCGCCGAAATCGTGCTGGCCACCTTGACGGGCCCGTTGGTCAAGGTGAATGGGGCGAAATACGTGCGGTTGGCGGAGTTGGCGTTCGAGTACGGCCACGGCGATGGAATCATCGCCCAGAACGCCGAGCACCTGGAAATCGCCGGCTGTGTGGTGGCCAATCTGGCCGGGGGAGGCATCTCGCTCGACGGTTCCGCCAACGTGGTGCGTTCCTGCGATCTGTTTAACCTCGGCAAGGGCGGCATCTCCCTTGGTGGCGGGAACCGCCAAACGTTGACCCCGGCCAAGAATCTCGCCGAAAACAACCATATCCACCACTTCGGCCTTTTCCAACGCACCTACGCCCCGGGGATCGGCGCCAACGGCTGTGGGCAGATCGCCCGCAACAACTGCATTCACGACGCTCCGCACAACGCGGTCCTGTATGGCGGCAACGACCATCTGTTCGAGCTGAACGAGGTCTATCGTGTGGTCATGGAAACCGGCGATGCCGGCGCGTTCTACACGGGTCGCGACTGGACCAGCCAGGGCAATATCCTGCGCAACAACTATATCCACGACCTCGGCGGCGGCGACGCCGGCCACGTCAACACCATGGGGATCTATCTGGATGACTGCGACTGCGGCGACTCCCTGGTGGGCAACGTCTTTTACCGCGCGGGCCGGGCGATGATGATCGGCGGGGGCCGTGACAACGCCGTCCTGAACAACCTGGTGATCGACTGTCCCATCGGGCTGCACCTCGATTCGCGCGGCATGACCTGGAAGCAATGGAACAATCCCGCGGACAAGAGCTGGTGCCTGTTGGAAAAGGCCCAGCGGCTCCACTACACCCAACCGCCCTGGAACACGCGATACCCGCGTCTGGCGGCGATCATGGACGAGGAACCACGCCAACCGCTCGGCAATTCGATTCGTCGCAATGTGTTCGTCGACTGCAGCAAGCAAGTCTGTAGCTTCGATGGCAACGCAAAGAAACTGCTGGACAAGCTGGACATCGCCGAAAACCTTGCGGTGAACACGACCGGAGCGCCCGATCAGATCGCGAAGACAATCCCCATGAAAGGGTTCGCCTTTGTTTTCGGCCCTCAGGGCAGACGGCTCGATCTGGGGCCTGGCGCCCTGAATGCCGAGGATTTCCCGTCGCGTTGGCAACCGCGGCTCCAGAAAGCCGTGCCCTCGTTCGAGGCGATCCCCTTCGACAAGATCGGGCTTCACCAAGACGAGTATCGCCGCACGCTGCCGGCCCGCTGATCTTTCACACAAGATCGACGCCGTCACTCGTGGGAGCCTCGTCGGGGGGCAACGAAGCAAAGCAAGGTGCTTGGGCTCTTGCAGGGAACGCCAAAGGGCGTCGGAGGTCTTTGTCTTCCACCACTATGGGCGATAATCGCCACGACGTTGATCTTCTACGGTTGCATACGATTTCGAGATTCGGTGGCTTCGGTGTATTTGATTTTCGCTGCGGTGGGCATTCTCTGGGTCGCGCGAAAGGGGCGTGAAGCTCTTTTCCAGAAAGTGGGTGGTGGGCCAAGGAGCCCTTCATTTCTCACTGGATTGAGATGGAGGGCAACCCCGCCTTGCGAGTGAGACCTGACGCTGCCAATCGAAAAACGCTATAAGGACCGTATTTGCCCGGAGCCCGACGCGTTGATCCTTTCACGGAATACGGAGGAGGAGTGCCATGTACTCGGATTTTAAGGCCATTGCCACCTACTATGATGCTCTGTATGTCAACGACCGGGAATACGCACCGGAAGCCGCCAAGGTGAAAGAACTGTTGACCAGGCATGGCCTTCCGTCACAGGCGGATCTGCTGGTTCTGGCCTGTGGCACGGGAGGGCATATCCCTTACTTCAAGGACGATTACCATGTTTCCGGGCTGGATCTCAGCGAGGATATGCTCGGTCTGGCCAGGAAGAAGTTTCCCGACATCCGATTCCATCTTGGCAACTTGATTGACTTCCAATTGGAGACGCATTTTGACGCCATGGTCTGCCTGTACGGGTCCATCGGATTCGTCAAGACCGTGGACAGTTTGCGTGCCTCCATGAAACGCATTGCCGCCCACCTGCGGCCCAATGGACTGGCCCTGATCACTCCCTGGAGCACGGTGGAGGACTTTCAGGATCTTCTCGTGGTCGATGCCATCGACCGGCCGGATTGGAAAATCGCCCGCATGGAACAGGTTCGCCTCAAGGAACCAAAGATCGTGGAAGTCACGTTCCACCATCTTCTGGGGAAAAACAACGACGTGACCTACCATAAACAATCGATGGAAATCGGTCTTTTCTCGCGGGAAGAGTACCTATCGGCCATGACCGATGCCGGATTGAAAGTCGTGGAAGAATACACGGAAACCGACGTGCGCGGCGGCGCATATATCGGCAAACGGGCTGCAGGGTAGATTGCGAGTGAGGTGTCCTATCGATGATCGACACGGTGGTTGCCACCTGCGCCCGCCAAGGTCGCGCGGTCTTTCAGGTCTTGCTCCACTCGGTGCAAGCTCATCTCTGCGGTACGCCCCCGCCCTCGTTACTGCCGTCAGGACCCTGACGGCATTCTCTCCCCCGCGGTTTCTCCCTCGTCTGTAGTGAACTGAAGAGGCGAATCAGGCCAATCGCAACCCTCGAAACGTAGTTCCCAAGAATTCAGCGGGCAAATCCCGCACGAAGGATGACCATGTCAGGATCGCTCGTTTCATAGGAATCAAAGGCATCCTTGCAGGAAAGCCCCTCGGGAATACGGATAATGGGTTCGCCAGACCGCAGTCGGATGACGTAGTCTTCCATCTCATCACGCGGCACGCGGAGCTTGACCTGCAACTCCAAAACCTCGACGGAACTCATGATTAGGATTCCTCATCTGCTGCGGTTTTGATATCCGGAGTCAGTGTTTCTTGACGCTGTGTATAGGAATCTAGTATTCTACAAGCCGTCCCGGTTGAATAGTCGGGCGATTCCCTCGAACTCTCTTCCGAGAATCCTCTAGGACCCGTCCAGCCTAGGTCCCGTGTTTTGACCAGAGCGCCGGCTCACCCGCCATGCTCCAGTTCCCCCTTGCATCATGGACACTTTTTCGCTAATTAGCGTACCGCTTTCGTCGGCCCCGACATCGAGGGGCCGGCGGACCAGTTGCATCTACGCAAATTGCTCATCTTTCGCATTTTCTCGACGCCTCGTCTCCACGTAGGCAAACCAGACGCTGAGCTGCACCCGATGACCGCATCCTCGATCGGCTTGGCCTTTCGATGGCTGTTGGCGGCCGGCGGTATCGCCTTGGCCGTGGGGTGTGCTGCGCCATCGAATCATCGCGACTGGGCGCCGGATCTGGCCGTCTTGCCCTACGCTGAACTGGACGGCAGTCGAGTGACGATCCACAACGTGCGCAACTGCACCTACCTGACCGAGAACGAGTACGTGGTCAACTGCTACGACAAGTCGTTCTCGCTGGAGCAGCTCCAATCGGTCGACTTCCTCGTCGTGCCGTTCGAGGGCATGTCGTCGATGTTAGCCCACACGATGTTGAGTTTTGGCATGAGCGATGGCAGTCGTCTGGCCGTCTCCGTGGAGATCCGCCGGGAACGCAATGAGGAGTATCAACTGATCAGTGGGTTTCTCAACCAGTATGAGTTGATGTACGTGCTCGGCGACGAACGAGACCTCGTCAAGCTCCGCACCGAATATCGCAAGTCAGAGGTCTTTCTTTACCACGCGAAGGCCACTCCGGAGCAGGTCCGCGAGCTGTTTGTCGACGTGGTGCGCCGCGTCAACAAGTTGGCCGTGGAGCCGGAGTTCTACAACGCGCTGACCAACAACTGCACGACGAACATCGCCTCGCACATCAACCATCTGGCGCCGAACCGCGTGCCCTACGGTCTCGGGGTGCTGCTTCCCGGCTACTCCGACCGCCTGGCTTACGACCTGGGGCTGATCGAGTCGTATGGGACGTTTGAAGAGACCCGCAGGCGTGCCCACATCAACGCCATCGCCACCCTTCATCGGGACGATCCCGACTTCTCGGCCAAGATCCGGCGATAGGGGGCCCCAAGAAACAAAACCGGCCGGAATCGCCCTCCATGGCGGCCGGCCGGTTGCGTACGGTCGGGGAACAATCCCGCAGGATTGTCTCAGGGACCGATGCTGCGCGGGTTGCGAGCAAGGAAGTCGCGTGGGCCGTGAAGCGTGTAGTAGGGATAGGCGACCGCGCCGACAGGCGGGCCGGGATTGGCATAGCCCGGAGCCGGACCGCTATTCTGGCAAGTCGCCGGGGCCTGCGCACACGTGCCGTTATTATTCATCGAACAGCCGGTCACGGCCAGCAGGGCGAAGACCGCCAGCAGGCCAAAAAATGCGCGTCTCATCTCGAAGATCCTTTCCCCTCGGTTTGGGTCGGTGACCGTGGCTGGAAACTGCTTCCTCCTTGGGTTTCTGATCGGTCCGACAACTGGCAGAGTCCAGAAATTCGTAAGAACAGGCAGGATCCTTACCTCTGTCGCGAACGGATGTTAAGCTGTAACGGCCGCGGGGCGACCGCCCGTGGAGACTGTGGATTCCTGGCAGACTTTGCGGGCGAACAAGAACGGGGGATTCCCTCGCCTTCGCCCGCTGGACGACCATCGGCCGCGCTGGTACGGTAAGGGGATTATGGTAGCTTCCATCGAATACATCGAAGGCGTCATCGAGACCTATGCCCAGGCCACACAAGCGAACTGGGACACACCCAGTCGCGAGGGGAATCTGATCCGGCTTACCGAGGAGTCGGCCGACGAGTTGCTCGTGACCGGTGACCTGCACGGCCATCGACGTAACTTCAATCTGATTCGCCGGATCGCCGCCCTGGATCAGCATCCGCGGCGGCACCTCCTCCTTCAGGAGGTCTGCCACGGTGGACCGACCTACCCGGCCAATGGAGGGTGCATGTCGCACCTGGTCCTGGAGGACGTGGCGAAGCTCAAGACGCAGTACCCCGACCGGGTCCACTTCATCCTCAGCAATCACGAACTGTCGGAGATCAGCGAGTATCCGATCCAGAAGAACAAGCAGATGCTCAACCTGCTGTTCCGGCTGGGGTTGCAGCAGATGTATGGCCCGGCCACCGGAAAGGTCCGGGAGGCGTACCTGGAGTTTTTGAAGAGCTGCCCCTTGGCGGTCCGGTTGCCCAGCGGCGTGTTCATCTCGCACACGATCCCCGAGAATGCCGACTCGCGTCCGTTTAATAAGTCGCTTCTGACCCACGAGATCGATCCGGTGGAGTACTACGACCAGGGCGACTTGTTCGATCTGCTCTGGGGGCGCGACTACCGCGAAGAGAATGCCAAGGCCTTTGCCAGCCAAGTTGGGGCGAAGGTCCTGATCAACGGGCACGAGCCGTGCCCCGACGGGTTTTCGGTGCCCAACAAGAATCAGATCATCCTCGACTGCTGCAGCGACAAGGCCTGCTACGTGCTGTTGCCGGTCCAGGAGCCTCTCGGCCAGACCGAGATCGTCAAGCGGATCCAGAAACTGGCGTAAGGGCCCGCGAAGAAATAACTTGTACAATTGACCGACCAATGAAGTAACTGCCGTCGGGAAACGCGGGATGCCTGGCAAGAAGTGCGGCAGCAGTTACTTCATTGGTGAGCTTACCTGGGGGCTCCGGGAATTGTCGAGAAATGCACAAGATACTCGCCCCGGACAAGAAAGAGAGAATCCGCCGTTGGCCACCGACTGTCCAGCGACCGAGGCTCGGCGGATTCTCTCTTTCCAGTCGGTCAATTGTACAAGTTATTTCTTCGCGGGCCCTAAGAGATAGCCAACCGCCGCGCGGAGGGGGAGGCGACGATGTCCGAGGTTCCTGAACCGCAACCGCCGCACCGCTGGTATCAGTTCTCACTCGCGCGGATGTTCCTGCTGACAACCCTGGTCAGCGTCCTGGTGGCCGCCTGGTCCGGACTGGTCCGTTTTCAGGGCTCCATGCCAATCGGCTTCTATGTGATGACCATTGCGGCCCCGTTGGCCGTCGTGATCGTGCTGAGCCTGTTACACGCCCTTGGCCGACTGTTGGACCACCGACGATGAGCCGCCCCTCCTGGTGTCGATGCGTGTCGCAGTGGTAGAATTGTGACCACTGTTGCTCAGGCTGCCAACGATCCCCGTGTGCCACTCACTTGCACTCCGAGAGAGGGAATTGTGCCAACACTTATCAAAGCGCCAACCGTGATCCAGGCGGCCGGAAATCCGCCGAAACAGATCGAAGAGTTCATCGGCCGGGTGAACAGCCTGACCGACGCCGTCAGCATCGCACGCATGAAAAGCCCCAGCGGCTGGAGCGAGCCGGGCCAGACGCCCGACTTCGACGAATACACCGTCGTCCTGCGCGGCATGCTCCGGGTCACCTCGCAAGAAGGCAGCCTGGACGTGGGCCCGGGCCAGGCCGTGATCGCTCCGCGCGGCCAGTGGGTCCAATACAGCACCCCCGGCCCGGACGGCGCGGAGTACATCGCCGTCTGCCTGCCGGCCTTCTCCCCCGACGCGGTACATCGCGACGGAGCGTGATGCCTCAAGCATCGTCAGATCCCAGGAAGGGAATCATTGGATGAGCAGACGCGTGCGTGTTACGGTTCTCGTGGAAAACACGGCCCAAGGCCAGGGGCTCCTGGCCGAGCATGGCTTGGCCTATTGGATCGAGTGCGGGGGCCAACGGGTCCTGTTCGATACCGGACAAGGGGCGGTTCTTGAGCACAACGCGGCTCGCTTGGGCATTCCCCTGGGACTGGCCGACGCCGTCGTGCTCAGCCATGGGCACTACGACCACACCGGCGGGCTGAGCCACGTGCTCCAGACTGGCCGGCACTGCCCGATCTACCTCCATCCGGCCGCCTTTGCCAAGAAATTCACCCGCGACAAGAACGGCACCGCCCGGGAGATCGGCGTGCCCGAGGCTTCGGAGACTGCCGCGTGGGCGCACAACTCGCCCCTGATCCTCACCAAGGAGCCGACGGAAATCGTTCCGGATCTGATGGTGACCGGCACTGTGCCGCGGGAAACCGCGTTCGAAGATACCGGCGGCCCCTTCTATCTCGATGCCCGACTCCAAGAGCCCGATCCAATCCTCGACGACCAATCGCTCTTCTTTCAGGCCGTGGAAGGAACCGTCGTCTTGCTCGGCTGCGCCCATGCGGGCGTGATCAACACGCTCCGCTACGTGCAGCGGTTGACCGGCGACCAGCCGATCCATGCCGTGTTGGGCGGGATGCACCTCGGTCGTGCCTCGCGTGAACGGATGGCCCAAACGATTGACGCCTTCCGCCAGTTGAACATCGCCCGCCTCGGCCCGGCCCACTGCACCGGCCTGGCCGCCACCGCCGAACTCTGGTCCGCCCTGCCCGGCAAGTGCTTCCCCTGCAACGTGGGCACCGTCGTCGAGTTCGAGACGGCCCGCTGAGCCCCATCGCGGCCCCCTTCCAATTGGCAATTTGCATTTTCCAATTTTCAGTTTTCAATCTACCCCATCAGAAGAGATTGCAAATTGAGAATTGAAAAATGAAAATTGCAAAGTGGAAGGGGGGCGGGCGGTCGCTTGCGCTGGGCGGGACGCCAGTGGCCCCTACGCCTATTGCGCGGAAATGCTTTCCAGTCGCAGCACGGCGAAGACGGCGAAGTGGTCTGAGGGGGTGTGGCCGCCGTTGGCCGTACGGTCGATACCGGCACGCAACACCTGCCAATTCCGCGAGACGCCGATCCAATCGATCCGCGCGCCATTGGTGGTCTCGGCCTTAAAGCCCGAGAATGTTCCTTCCTGCGCAGCCCGGTTAGGACAAGCGACACGGAGCGTGTCGACCAGGGGAGAGTCGTGAGCTTCGACCGGACCGAACAGCGCCTGGTACGGATCGCTCCCTTCGCCCGAGTTGAAATCGCCTGTGACGATTACCCGACAGCCTTGTCCAAGAGTCAACACCTGGCGGCGAAGCAGACGGGCCGATTCGAGCCGGGCTTGGACGCCCAGGTGATCGAAGTGCGTGTTGAAAAACACGATCGGCAGAGCCCCCGGGTTGCGACGGTCGGAGAGCTTCACCCAGGTCACCATGCGGGGCAGCGAACTGTCCCAACTCTTGCTGCCGGCCACGTCCGGCGTCTCGCTGAGCCAGAAATGGCCGCCGTCGAGCTTTTCGAAACGATCCTTCTTATAGTAGAGGGCCATCATCTCGCCGCTTTCTCGGCCATCGGTCCGCCCCACGCCAAGAACGTCGTACTGCGGCAGTTCTGCGGCCAGATAGTCGCGCTGAAAGCCGAGCGTCTCCTGGGTGCCGAGCAGGTCCGGGTCCCAGGCTTTGACCGTCGCGATGAGGGCCCCTTTGCGGCGATCCCAATGATTCTCGCCGTCCTTAGCCGTACCGAAACGGATGTTATAACTCATCACCCGTACGTCGCTGCTCCCTTGGTCCGCCCCGTTGGCGCCCGCCGGGCACAGCATGAGGATTCCAAGTGCCAGGCAACTTACCGACAGGCCAGTCCGCAAGGCGGCCGGAAGAACAAGAACGCTTCTCATGGTTTCACCGTGATTTCTCGTCTGGGAGTTGCTTCGGTATGCCCTCATCCTGCGACATGGAATTCGTCGCACGCCAGTTCGGACCGCAGATTCATCCTCCGTGCTTCCCATTCTACTTCACTGCTTCACGATCCACCAGCTGACGCCGGTCGAGCCATCGTACGGACTTCCCCTATTCCAAACGACCGCCGGCTCAGAGGATACCCGGCCCCCGGCGCGACCGAGAAGCGTAGAATCGATGCCCCAGGCACCACGCCGCGGCATCGGAGCAAGAATAGTAGCAGGAACGCTCCGCCGTGCCGCTGGCTTAGCATCGAAGCGGCGGTTCGCTCGGCCAGCGCGGAGACCCGACCGCGACGGAGAGGCGGTGAGACCTGGAATCGGCTTCGGGACGAATGGAAAAGAGGTTCATCCGGCGGAAGCGTACCTGGCGGTACGTTGGGGGACGCTGTCCCCCAAACCCCCTGGGATTTAGCGCTTTCGTGCCAAGCCCGGAGCGATGGTGATGCTGGTGATGATGCGGAGAACCGCGGGATGGCCGTTCCCGTCGTCCTTGGCTCCGGGCTTGGCACAAAAGCGATAAATCCCGGGGGTCTGGGGGCAGAGCCCCCCCCATGTATGCTTCCGTCGGATCAACCAAAAAGTGCCGGCTGGCGGCCAGCTTCCAGCCAA
>JBDKTH010000843.1:0-4351 GCA_039680305.1 Thermoguttaceae bacterium
GTTAGCTCTCAGCTCTCAGCTTTCAGCTCTCAGCTTGCTGACCGCATCTGCCCACCGACACCTTTGTCGTCCGTCATCATGGCAAACGAAAGCGGCTTCGTCGAGTCGCTTTTCTGGCCACGGGAAGGATGAGGGGGCAGCGTTTAGGCCGAGCGAGAGATGGCCAAAAAAGTCGAAAGCCAAGGGCCGCAGAAATGCCCAAGGGCCGAAGCACGAAGGGGATAGCGTCGTGCCGCCTTCGCTCCTTCGTGCTTCTTCCGTCGGTCGACCTTGGGGTTTTCGACCCGCGGAATTTTTTATCCCTGCCGCATTCCTTCGCCGTGCGGATTGCCGCACCACGATCCCCTGTCCCGGAGGGACGTCTGAAAATAGCCCCGCGATTCATCGCGGGGTCCGGAAAACGGCACCGCTCCTCGCGCGTCCCGGTAGGGACGCCTGAACCGGAGCTTCACCGTTCAACCGTCCCTACCTTCCAGACATATGTCCGGATCTGCGGGACGAACCGGCTCGGTAGTCGATGCCTCCCCCGCGATGAATCGCGGGGCTATTTTCACGTGTCCCTTCGGGACAGCGAGAGGGGACGCCCCATGCCGCCTTCGCTCCTTCGTGCTGCGTCCTTCCTTCGTCCTTAGTCCCTCGTGCTTCGTCCTTCCTTCGTCCTTCCCAATTCCTCCTCGCCAAATCGTGTTGAAATTGGGCCAGCCGTTGTGCTAGGCTCATTTCCTGGCCGCCCAAGAAGGCGAGCCGCTTGGATCTTTGACAATTGACGCGTTCGAGAAATTGCCCTCGCGCTTCAGCGTACGGCCGTCAGGCCCAACCCAAGCGCTGAGGGCGGCTGCGCGCACGGCCCGTGCTCCCTGCAGAGCACGGACCAGGGACTCTTGGATCACGGAAACCATGCGGGGGCCAGTAATATTAGGTGGTACATACCGATCCGAACTACGTAGTCACCCATGAATTGTGCAACACCTCCCCACTTTCGAGTTAGTTCACTTACGTCTTTTCGCCTAAATGCAACGTTTGTAATAACTGTCACTTACGAATATGCGCCGCGACGCAAAATGTGCACCACAACACGCGAGGCTTTCCACAATTCTCTCCCTAAACCTGGGGGCGGTTTTTCGGACGAGGTTCGCTTGAGGGCCTGGTTTCGAGACCCATTCCCCCCAAGAGGCGATGCGTTCGGACGACCGGACTCGGCGGCTGGCCGGGTGTTGCGGTTTCAATGGCAACAGCTATGCTTACAATTGGGCCGTTTGCCGCGGCGTTTGCACCCGATGACGATTCTCTTGAAGCAATCCACGAAAGGGCGATGGCAATGAAAAAGGAACGAACCCAAGTGACTGGGCGTCTGGGACGCCGCGATTTCCTGCGGTCGACCGCCGTGGCGGCGGCTGCGGCCTTCGGCGCTCCTTCGGTGCTTCCCTCGTCGGTCTTCGGCGCCAACGCCCCGAGCAACCGGATCACGCTGGGGATCATCGGCTGCGGCAACCAGAGCACGGTCGATGTGCCCGAGTGGCTCAAGAACGACGACGCCCAGATCGTGGCCGTCTGCGACGTCAACAAGGCCAGCTACGGTTACCGCGACGAGAAGCAGTATCTCGGCCGCGAACCGGTCCGCGAGAAGATCCAGGCTCACTACGCCAAGAAGACCCCGTCGGGCCAATACAAAGGGGTGGACGCGTACACCGACTTCCTCGAGGTGATCGGGCGCAAGGACATCGATGCGGTGGCGATCATCGTCCCGGATCAGTGGCATGCGATCATGACGATCATGGCCGCCAAGGTGGGCAAGGACATCTACTGCCAGAAGCCGCTGTCGCTGACGATCGACGACGGCAAGCAGATGGTCAAGGCCGTGCGCCAGTACGGCCGGATCCTCCAGACCGGCAGCCATCACCGTTCCAACGCCACCGTGCGCCGTTGCTGCGAACTGGTCCGCAATGGCCGGATCGGCAAGCTGCAGCGGATCACCGCCTACGTGGCGCCGAACAACAAGGTCGGCCCCGGCCCCGGCTGGCAGCCGATGCCCGTGCCGGAAGGGTTTGATTACGAGATGTGGCTCGGGCCGGCGCCTTCGGCCCCCTACCACCAGGACCGCTGCCTGTATCGCTTCCGCTTCATTCTGGATTACTCCGGCGGCCAGGTGACGAACTTTGGCGCCCATTCGCTGGATATCGCCCAATGGGCAATGGGGCTGGACCACAACGGCGGCCCGATCGAAGTGTCGGATCTCGGCGCCGAGTGGCCCGAGAAGGGCAGCCTGTTCAATACGGCCACCAAGGTCCACTTCGGCGCGAAGTATGCTAACGGCGTGGAACTGGTCTGCGTGACCGACAAAAAGGGCTTTGGCGCCCGGTTCGAGGGGACGGAAGGGACGATCGAAGTCGGCTACAATCGGCTGGAGACCACGCCGAAGTCGATCAAGGACTCGCCGCTGGAGCCCAACGACGTCCACCTCTACGAAAGCGCGAACCACTACCGCAACTTCCTGGACTGCGTCAAGTCGCGCAAGGACCCGATCGCCCCGGTCGAAGTGGGCCATCGCACGGCGACCCTCTGCCACCTGGGCAACATCGCCATGCTCCTGGCCCGCAAGGTCCAGTGGGATCCGGAGAAGGAGGTGTTCGTCGGCGACGACGAGGCGAACAAGATGCTCCGCCGGCCGATGCGGGCGCCGTGGACCCTGTAGACCGTTTGGGACACATTCGCGGAGAGGTGATAGACATGAAAGACCAGACACAAGCGAAGCGACGTCTTGGACGTCGTGATTTCTTGCGATCGACCGCCGCCGTAGCGGCCGCGGCCTTCGGTGCGCCCTGCGTGGTGCCCTCCTCGGTCTTCGGCGCCAACGCCCCGAGCAATCGCATCACCCTGGGGATCGTCGGCTGCGGCAATCAGAGCACGGTCGACGTGCCCGAGTTTCTCAAACTCGACGACGTCCAGATCGTGGCCGTCGCCGACGTCAACAAGGCCAGCTATGGCTACCGCTACGAAAAACAGTTCCTCGGGCGCGAGCCGGTCCGCGACAAGATCCAAGCCCACTATGCCGAAAAGGCCCCGTCGGGCCAGTACAAGGGCTGCGACGCCTACAGCGACTTCCGCCAGGTGATCGATCGCAAGGATATCGACGCGGTGGCGATCATCGTGCCCGACCACTGGCACGCGATCATGACCATCCTGGCGGCCAAGGCCGGCAAGGACATCTATTGTCAGAAGCCGCTGGCGTTGACGATCCAGCAGGGCCAGGAGATGGTCAAGGCCGTGCGCAAGTATGGCCGGATCCTGCAGACCGGCAGCCAGTATCGCTCCCATCCGGAGATCCGCCACGCCTGCGAACTGGTGCGCAACGGCCGGATTGGCAAGCTCCAGCGGATCATCACCCAGGTCGCGCCGAACAACATGGTCGACCCCGGCCCGGGCTGGCAGCCGATGCCCGTGCCCGAAGGGTTTGACTATGAGACGTGGCTCGGACCAGCCCCATCGGCCCCGTATCACAAGGATCGCTGCCTGTATCGGTTCCGCTTCAACCTCGACTACTCCGGCGGCCAGGTGACGAACTTCGGCGCCCACTCCAACGACGTGGCCCAATGGGCCATGGGCACCGATCGCAGCGGACCGATCGAGGTCGAAGACCTCGGCGCCGAGTGGCCGCCCAAGGGAAGCCTGTTCACCACGGCCACTAAGGTCCACTTCCGCGCGAAGTATGCCAACGGCGTGGAACTGGAGTGCCGCACCCAGACGCCCGGCTTCGGCGCCCGGTTCGAAGGGACCGAAGGTTGGATCGACGTGAGCTACAAGCTCACCTACAGTGACAAGACGCTGAAGGACGTGAAGTTCGGCCCCAACGAGGTCCATCTCGACGAGAGTGAGAACCACTACCGCAACTTCTTCGACTGCGTCAAATCCCGCAAGGAGCCGGCCGCGCCCGTGGAGATCGGCCATCGTTCGGCCAGCCTCTGCCATCTGGGCAACATCGCCATGCTCCTGAAACGCAAGGTCCAGTGGGATCCCGAGCGGGAGCAGTTCGTCAACGATCCCGAGGCCACCAAGATGCTCACCCGGCCCATGCGGGCCCCGTGGACGTTGCCCTCGTAGAGTTGCGCAAACAAGCCCACGCGGAGCCGGAGCCACATGCCCCGGCTCTGCGTGGATAAGCGACGCGGGATTCAAAGCATTACTGCTTGCCCTTTGGCGAGAGGCTTTCCAATTCCTTGAGGATCGACGCGGCGACCTGCTTGGCCAGCACGACGGAACCTTCGGCTGTGAAATGGACGTTGGCAGGCCGCTGGATCTTGTCCAACTGCGGCAAGGCCACGGCGTACAAATCGTCGATGGCGATGCCGTTTTC
>JBDKTH010000186.1:0-2076 GCA_039680305.1 Thermoguttaceae bacterium
TGCGGCTGTTCTTCAGTTTGCCGACGACCAGCTGCCGGGCCACCGCCAGCGAGCGGGCCGGATCGGCGGCCGTGGCGAACTGAGCGATCCGAAGCTCGACGTTCTTGTGGATCAAGCCCGTGGTGACCGCATGGAACCAGCCGCCATAGGAGAAATGGCAGATGGGAATCCCCGCGGCCGTGATCTCCCGCAACGCCTGGGCGGTGACCATCGCGTTGCCGAAGACCGAGACCTGCGAGGTGTCGATCAACTTGACCTGCTGGACGACTTCGCCGCTCTTCTTGACGGTCAGTTCGTCGCCACTCTTGCCGATCATAGCCCCTTGGCTCTGGACGTAGAGCGGCAGGGCGTCATCGCGGGCGGGCATCAGCCGCCGGACCTCGGCCTTGCCCTTCGGCTCCTCCGGCTGGGCCAAGAGGCAGGTTTCGTCGGGCAGGCAGATCCCGACCAGCGAGCACCGTGGGCACTTGGGACTGTCGGCCAACGGCGGCGGGATCCGACCGGCAGCCGCCGTCTCCCGCAGTTGTCGCAAGAGTTCCCGGGTCCGCTCGACCAGCAGCTCGGTGAAGGGAACGGAGACCCGGCGGCGGGACTGGATGTAGTAGAGGATCCCGCCCTCGCACTGGTAGCCGCACTCGCGGAGGATGAGCCCCTGGGCACACAACTGGACCTGCTCCGGCTCCCAGGCCCTGCCCGGCACGTCGGGCACCTCGCCGCGTTTGTAGTCCACCGGAATCGCCGTGCCCGCGCTCAGGTCAAGCAGGTCGATCTTGGCGATCAGCCCTTCGCCGGGCGCGGAGAGCATCAGCGACCGGGAATGGATCGTCTCGACTTCCCCCTCGCCACTGGCGGGAGTGTCGTCCGCCTCGTCCTGGGCGTCGGCTGCCTCGGGCACCTCTTCCCGCGACGGCTGATCGACCCGGCGGTGCCCGAACCGGCCTTCGAGCGTTTCGAGATTGTCGGCAAACTCCCCCTGAACCCACTCCAGGTAGGCCAGGCGCGGACAGTAGGCGAACTCATTGAGCATCCGAGCCGGGATCAACTCCGGGACGTCTTGAAGCTCTTGGGATTCCTCGGCAATCGTGACCATCGGATCGCCCTCCTCGGGATGATAGATGATGCAGGAAAGAACAGGTGCAACCTCCCTGCACCAGGACCTTCGTCCCATGGACGCCGCGCATGCGGTCGCCGGTCCCGTTATCTCCGCCCGCTGATCAGTTGCCGGCCGAAGGCAGAGCCCCTTGCCCGGCCGGCAACTGATCCTCCTACGGCTAGCGTCCGCAACGGACGCCGCGACCGGGAAACCACGTAACATAGGGTATGCGAATTGCCAAAGATCAACCGGGGTTGGGAAACCCCTCGGAGAGTCAGTGCTGCTCCGGATGAATCGGTACGAATTGTCCGAGGCCAAAGTGACATCCGTAGCCCAGGGCAATGGGCCCAGAGACTGGCTCGGAGAACTGAATACGAACGCCGTACCCAAACGGCCCGGCGTTGAAGCCATGTCCATTGGACCGCTCGCGGACAAACTTCAGCCACGACACGAAGCGGCCACCGAAAAAGGTTCCCTGCTGGCGGCCCAGGAGCGGTTCAACCTGGACGTCATCGATCGCCTTACTGAACCAAGGCCGAAGGGACAGTTCTCGACGGACAAGGCGGCAGAGTTCCCGCTTCACGGCGACTGCTAGCGTCTGTGGATCGCTGCGGTCGCGGGGACGAATATGCAGGTGCTGCGTTGGCACAAAAGGCGTTCGGGAAATCCAGACGCTCGATCGGCCGAGAATCGGGCATTCGGGCCGGTTGGCGTCTCCCGCCAAATCGTCTGGCTGGCCTAACCCCAGCAGGACCAACCGGACGTTGTATCCGCTTCTTTGCCAGATACCCGGCTGCCACTCAGCGAGACTTTGGAGAGCCTGAACATCATTCGAGGCGAGCCCCATGGGGGCGTAGATCGTGAAGTGCGTTATGTGCCCGCTATTGCGGTTCGACTCCGGCAAGAAGTGGGCGTGTTGGTGGCCGTCCGTCATTGGTTCGCCAGACGGCCCTTTGCCCGAGAAGACAGGGCTGGCATGAGCC
>JBDKTH010000224.1:0-6866 GCA_039680305.1 Thermoguttaceae bacterium
CCAGGTTCTGCTCCTCGAAGACCCGACCGAATTCCTTGCTCAACGGAGGGTCCATCTCCGTGGCCACCATGTTCATCCCCGAGGCCAGGCTTTGCCCCGAGCGAAGCGAGCGAGCGAGCATTTCCAAAGCGTCGCACAGTTGCGAGGCAAAGGCCTTCATCCGCTTGCGACGTCGCCAGAGGAGCCAGAGGAATGGCAAGCTGGCCCCCAGGATCGCCAGGAGCGGGGTCAAGACCACGGGCAGTCGCAGCACGATCCCCAGAACGATACAGCCCCCGGCCATCAAGGCGCAAAACAGCAGCAGACGCGAGAGGGTCAGGTTCGTGTCGGCCTGTTCGAACAGGCGGTCGATGTCGCCGAAATGGCGGAAGAGCGAGTCGAACATCCCCGGATGATTGTCCAGCGGCTGAGAGAGGACGCTCTTCGGTTTGAGCAGCCCGTCCTTGGCGGCGCTGGGCGTATTGGTGCCGGTGAACAGGTCGAGCCGGTCTTCGAGACGCTCGTCAGGACGCTTCTGAAACGTCGTGGCGACCCAGCCGACCAGGGCGGTCACGCCCACAAACGCGGCAATTCCGATTAGCAACAGAGGGCTCATGGTGAACGACTAGTCCTCCAACATCACGCGTTGACGGAAAGCACTGGAGGGGAGGCGGATGCCGCACGCCTCCAGCCGGGACATGAACGTCGGCCGAATGCCCGTGGCCATGAACGCCCCGTGGGCTCGGCCGTTCTCGTCGACGCCCGTCTGCTCGTAGCGGTAGACGTCTTGCATCACCACCGTGTCTTGCTCCATCCCGACCACCTCGGTGATGTGGGTAATCTTGCGAGGGCCGCCCTGGAGCCGGTTGGCCTGGACGATCAAGTCCACGGCGCTGGCGATCTGCGTGCGCATCGCTTTCAGGGGCAACTCGAAGCCGGCCATCATGATCATCGTTTCCATGCGGGCGACGGCGTCGCGCGGCGTGTTGGCGTGGAGCGTGGTCATCGAGCCTTCGTGGCCCGTGTTCATCGCTTGGAGCATGTCGAGCGTCTCCGGGCCACGGCACTCGCCGATGATGATCCGTTCCGGCCGCATACGCAAGCAGTTGCGCACCAGGTCCGTGGCCGTGATCGCCCCTTTGCCTTCGATGTTCGCCGGCCGGGTCTCCAGTCGGACGACGTGATCCTGCTGGAGCTGCAATTCGGCGGCGTCCTCGACGGTCACGATGCGCTGATCGTTCTGGATGAAGCTCGACAACGTGTTCAGAAGCGTCGTTTTCCCGGAGCCCGTCCCGCCGGAGATGATGATGTTCAGCCGGGCCTTGATCGCCCCTTCCAGGAGCATCACCATCTCGGGCGTGAAGGCCTTGAAGTTCAGCAGATCTTCCAGCTTCAGCGGATTGGAGCCAAACCGACGAATAGACACGCACGGCCCATCGATCGCCAACGGCGGAATGATCGCATTGAAACGCGAGCCGTCGCTCATGCGGGAGTCGACCATCGGGCAAGTCTCGTCGACGCGCCGGCCGACCTTGGAGATGATCCGGTCGATGATCTGCAGCAGGTGTTCGTTGTTGCGGAACGTGACGTTCGTCTTTTCCATGCGCCCGCGACGTTCCACGTAGACGTTCTTCGGGCCGTTGATCATGATATCGCTGATCGTCGGGTCCTTGAGCAGGACCTCCAACGGGCCGAGGCCGAACGTCTCGTCGAGAACCTCGTCGATCAACCGGTCCCGCTCGCTCCGATTGAGCAGCGTGTCTTCCGTGTCGCAGAGATGCTCCACCACCAGGCGGATCTCGCGGCGAAGCACATCGCCTTCCAACTCGCCGACGCGCGACAGGTCGAGCTTGTCCACAAGCTTGCTGTGGATCCGCTGCTTCAACTCCTCAAAGCTGGTTTCCTTGGACTTATCCGTGCGGGTGGGCGGAAGCGACGTTTTCATACACGAGGCAGGTGTTCGAGAAGGTTGACGGTTCCCTAAGGCGGCACAGAAACCCTTGGCCCTGCACTGCGGGGCCATCCGAGTCGCTGCGTCCAGATAAGCATAGCTTACGGGAAAACCGTGTAGAGACGGGTTTTGCGACACGGCGAAGAGGGGGCGGGACGCGGGGCGCAACCCCACGCGCACGGAACAGAAGCAGCCCTAAGGGTTCTTCCCAGAGGAAGGCTTGTGAGGACTAGAGCGGTCCCGCCCCGCCGCCAGGAAGCTGGCAAAGCGGCCCATCGCGCATGCGCAAGACGCAGAATCCGTGCGAACCCTACGGCTCTCACTGTGGGGTGCGTGAAGCACGCACCCCACAGGTTGGGAAGAAATGCGTCCTAGTCCGTCAGATCAAGCTTCATCGTGTTGTCGCCGTCGGCCTTTACGGTGGTCTTCAGTCCGGAGGTGGCGGCATTCTTGTACTTGGCCGGCAGGAGATCTTTGGTGACGGTGGGCGGGAGCGGCTTGCCTTTTTCCTGGTACTTCTGGGCCTCTTCCTGGGAGAGTGCGCCCTCGACCTGGATCTTGGAAACGCTGATCTTGTAGTCGCCGGCCATCGCACCGTCGTTGCCGCCAAACGTCGTCAGCATGAATTGGCCAGAGGCGTCGGTCCGGCCAGTGGCTCCACGTCCTTCCGGCGTCTGGGCCATGAACGTAACCATGGCGCCCTCCACCGGTTGGCCTTTGTGCGTGACCGTGCCCTTGACCGGGTAGGTCTTGGGTCGGTTCGGATCCTGCGTCGCTCCACTGCACCCGACGAGAAGGACCATGCAGACCGCGCCACTGAGCCAGCGAGAATTGAGCCAAGCCATTCGCGTTTCTCCTTTTGACACCGATGAGACCGACCTGTCCACCCCGGCTGCGTGAAGTCACGAAGCCGTACGACTGAGCCTAATGGACGTCCGCGACCGCTGTCAAGTCAGTGCACCCCCCAATTAGAGCGAGACTGGAATTGTCTGTTCCCCGCGAGGGTCAAGACACCCGGGTTGTTGCGGCCTAGGACCCGTCCAGAAATAACTTGGAGAGTTGACCTGCCAATGAAGCAACTGCCGTGGGATGACGCCGGCGACGAAAGGGCCCGGCTACGTCTCTACGCCGCTGCGTGGCAGCAGCTTCCCGAACAGCTTCTTAGTCCTTCGTCATTCCGCCGCGCCAGACCATGTTGAAATTGGGCCAGCCGTTCTGCTAGGCTGATTCCTGGCAGCCCAAGAAGGCAAGCCGCTTTGGTATTTGACAATTGACGCTCTCGATGAGTTGCCCTCGCGCTTCAGCGTACGGCCGTCAGGCCCAACCCAAGCGCCGCTTGGCGGCTACGCGCACAGTTCGTGCTCCTTGCGGAGCACGGGCCAGGGTTTTCCGGGACACGGAAACCATGCGAGGGGAGTTAAACATAGGTGGTACATACCATGCCGAGCTAAGTAGACACCCATGAATTATGCAACACATCCCCACTTTCGGGTTAGTTCACTTGCGTCTTTTCGCCTAAATGCAACGCTTGGAATAGATGTCACTTACGAATGTGCGCCGCGTCGCAGAATTTGCATCACAACACGTGAGGCTTTCCACAATTCTCTCCCTTAACCTGGGGGCGATCCGCGGAGTGCCGGCCGGCTGCGGAGGCGGGTTGCAGAACCATGCCCCCCGCTCGAACAAGAGAATCCGCCGTTGGCTATGATCGCCCAACGTCGAAAGCTCGGCGGATTCTCTCATTCTAGTAGCTCAATTCTTCAAGTTATTTCCGGACAGGTCCCTAGCTGCGTCAGCGTCGGCGTTCAGACTCACCTAAGAGCCACCTTTGCTTCCATGAAAATGCGGCCACTCCATTTCTGCGAGGCCCCTTAGTGGCCCAACATGCCACCCGATGCAACTAGCACGCCACTTGCGACGTCAACCCCAGCGGTGTAGCATTCTTGATGAGGCCTTGGCCGGTCGATGCCCCTTCCTCAAGTCACGTGGCGCCACGCCTAATCCCATGAAGGCCCAGACGAACGACTATTATCGGCTCCTGGCTGCGCAATACGTGCGCAAGCAGTTGAAGCAGCTCCGCAGTCAGTTCGATGGCATCCGTAGCGCGGAGAATGTGGAATTTGTGCACCACGCTCGGGTGGCCTCCCGGCGGCTGCGTGCAGCGATCCGGATGTTTAGCGACTGCTTTCCCCGAAAGATGGTCAAGCGGTGGGGGAAGGGGATTCGCCGATTGACTGAGGAGTTGGGTGAAGCCCGCGACAAGGACGTGCAGATCGGTCTTCTTGCCGATCAGCTGGGGCGCCTTGTGGACCACGCCCAATACCCAGGGATCACGCGACTGCTGGTCAAGCTGGAGCTGGCCCGGGAGGCCTTGCAGCCGCAAGTCCTCCAGGCGATCGACCGCTTGGAGGCCAGTGGCGTGCTGGAGGAGATGAATTCCCAGGCCAAGGCCATGATGCCCGAGGAGGATGCCTCTAGCGACGAGGCCCAGGGCCGGGTTCTGTTCCGCCAGATGGGCGAGCAGATCCTCGATCGCTTCGAAGAGTTCCTGGCCCACGAGGACAGCCTTGCCCGGCCCGAGGACCAGGCGTCGCATCATGCGATGCGGATTGCCGCCAAACGTCTGCGGTATACGATGGAGATATGCCGGCCGGCCTACGAAGGCCGGCTGGACGCCTTCCTGGCGGCGGTCAAGGAGGTCCAAAGCCTGCTCGGCGAGATCCACGACTGCGACGTCTGGGTCGAACAGTTGCAGGCGTTTCTCGACGAGGAGCGGGCGCGGATCATCGCGTGCTATGGGCACGACGCGCCAGTGATGCGGCTGCGAGCTGGGCTCGACTTTGTCCGCCAGGAGCGACAACGACACCGCAGCGAGCTGTTCCAGCGGCTCGTCGACTACTGGCACGACCTGGAACGGCAGAAGTTCTGGGCCGACATGACGCAGACGGTGTACACGCCCGTCGAGACGCCGCCGGACCTGCGCAGCGCCCCGGTCGAAGGCGACGAGGGCTGCGTGCCGGTCGCGCCGGCGCAGACTCGAAAACAGAAATCGCGAACCAAGGAATCGAAAGGGGTTCCCCAGCGGCGTGGCGAGCCGGCCGAATGCGAGCCGACGGCCGAACCATCACCTCCCACCGCTGGAGGCTAGCAACCTGCCATGGAGCCGAGCAATACCCTGCCGGGAAACAAGGCGATCCAGAAACCCGAGACCGCGGCCGGAGCGAGGACCGTCGCGGCGATCGACATCGGGGCCAATGCCATGCGCATGGCGATCGCCCAGGTGCTTCCCGATGGACACGTCGAAATCATCGAGCGGCTGCAACGGGCCGTGCGTCTGGGGCAGGACACCTTCCGCCGCGGACGCCTGGGGGCCCAGAGCATGCGCGCCGCCGTGGCCGTGCTCCGCGACTACCGGACGCTGCTGGACCTCTACAAGGTCGAACGGGTCCGCGCGGTGACGACCAGTGCCGTCCGCGAAGCGGTCAACGCCGACAACTTCCTCGACCGAATCTTCATGGCCACGGGGCTCAACGTCGAGGTCATCGCCACCAGCGAAGCGAGCCGCCTGACGGTCTCCGCCGTGCACCAGGCCCTGGGCGACGCCCTCGGCATCGGACACGGCGCGACGCTGATCGCCGACGTCGGCGGCGGCAGCACGCTCTTGACCCTGCTGGACAACGGGGAGGTCACCAACTCGCTGGCCCTCCGCCTGGGGTCGATTCGTCTCCAGGAGATGCTCTCGACCAGCGAGGAGCCGCCGCAACGGTCGGCGGAATTGTTGCACCACTACATCGGCAGCGTGGTCACCTCCGCGCAGCGGTCGGTTTCGCTCCAGGGCATTCGCTCGTTTGTCGCCGTGGGCGGCGATGCCCGCTTCGCCGCACGCGAGGCCGGCCATCCGACCGCCTCGACCGAACTGTATACCGTTTCGCAGGACGATTTCGACAAGCTCGTGCGGCGTTGCGTGCGGCACACGCCCGAGGAATTGGCCAAGCGATTTGGCCTCCCCTTTGCCGAGGCCGAGACGCTCAACCCGGCCCTGTTGGTCTACCAGTACCTGCTGCACCTGACCGACACCGAGCAGATGCTCGTCTCCCGTGTGTCGATGCGTGACGGTCTGGTGTTGGAGTTGGCCCGCAGCGTCACCGGCGAAGAAGACCCGGCGATGCTGGAGGGGATCATTCATTCGGCGATGGCGTTGGCGGAGAAGTACAAGGTCGATTTCGAGCATTCGCAGATCGTGGCCGAGCTGGCCGTGCGTCTGTTCGATGAGCTCCACGCGGACCACGGGCTCGGGGCCCGGCAGCGGCTGTTGCTCCGCGTGGCCGCCCTGCTGCACGAGGTCGGCGGCTATGTGAGCAACCTGGCCCACCACAAGCACAGCTACTACCTGATCAACAACTCGGAGATCTTCGGGCTCAACCGGACCGAAGTGCAGATCGTCGCCCACATCGCCCGCTACCATCGCCGCAGCGTCCCCAACCTGACGCATCTCGACTACATGGCCCTGCCGCGGGAGGCCCGAGTCACGATCAACAAGCTGGCGGCGATCCTCCGGGTGGCCGACGCGCTGGCCCGCGGCCATATCAAGCAGCCTAACGTTTTGAGCTTCGAGCGTCAGGGGGATGAATTTGTCGTGCACGTCTCCAGTCAGATCGACTTCATGCTCGAACAGCGAGCCCTGGCGGCCAAAGGCGACATGTTTGAAGACGTCTATGGCATGCGGTTGCGGCTTGAAGAATCGTAAGAATTTCTGATTTGGGATTTGGGATTGGAGACGGAAGGATTTCGATGCTTGGCTTCTGGCACACGCGACCATCTCCGCCCTTGCGTTTCGTTCTCATTGCCGCGGCCCCCGATCTTGAATCCCAAATCCCAAATCCCAAATCAGAAATCAGAAATCAGAAATCAGAAATCCCAGATCATAACTCCCTGA
>JBDKTH010001052.1:0-1940 GCA_039680305.1 Thermoguttaceae bacterium
GCCATGACCCGCAGTGCTTCCACGGAAGGCCAAGGCCGGCCGGCCATCAGGGCGGCCACGAGCCAAAGCGTGCCGCAAAAGGCCAGGACGCTCACGACGCCAAAGGTCGTCTTGCTGGCAAACAGGAGCCGCGAGGAAACGGGCAGCGCCCGCTGGAAGTCGAAGGTGCCCGTCTCGTGCTCCGTGGCAAACAGCGTGGCGCCGCAGCCCAACGCGTAAAACGCCGTCAGGACCAAGGCTGCGCCAAAGAGCCACGGGGTTCGGTCGGCGAGGGAGGCCGTCGCGAGAATCACCAGCTGCATGAGCGCCGTGAGCACGGCCATCGCGATCCAGAACTGCCACTGAACACGGAACTCTTTCCAGAACAGCCGCCAGACGATTGCACGGTTCATGGTGCGGGCACCTCCACGGCCAGGCTTCCGTTGTCTTCCGCATCAGTCAACGGCTTCCGCTGCATGTAGGCCACAAAGATCTCTTCGAGACTGGGCGTGCGGGCGTCAACGGTTTGGATTGCCGGATGGTTCTCCAACGCAGCGAGCTGATCGTCGGCCAGGCCGCGGACCAGCAGTTGCCACTGCCGGGCTCGACGATGCTGGCTGAGCAGTTGGCCGGCGATCGGCGGCAGGTCGAGGCTGTCGCCCTGGAGCGTGATGGTCAACTCGCAGATTTGCGATTTGAGGACGTCCAGCGGTTCGACGAGGACCAGCTTCCCGTCGTGGAGGATGGCCACGATGTCGGCCACGCGTTCGACCTCGCCGATCTGGTGGCTGGAGAGGAAGACGGTTTTTCCGGCCGCGGCCCGATCGACCATGCTCTCCAAGAACTGGCGGCGCACGAGCGTGTCGAGCCCGGAGGTCGGCTCGTCGAGGATCAACAGGTCTGGATCGTGAGCCATGGCCAAGGCCAACGCGACCTTGGCCCGCATCCCTTTGGACAGGGTTTTGAGCTTCCTGTGTCCGGGAAGCTCGAACTGGCGGACCAGTTGCTGGTAATGGGTGAGGAAGCCGTCGGGATAGAAGCCGGCGGCGAACCAGCCGGTCTCGGCCACGGTCATCCAGTCGTAGAGCGTGGGGCGCTCGGCCACGTAGCCGACGCGGCGGCGGATCTCCAGCCCCTGGCGGTCGCTGGCCAGCCCGAGGACTTCGGCCTGTCCGGCGTCGGCCTCCAACAGGCCGAGCAGGATGCGGATTGCCGTGGTCTTGCCGGCCCCGTTTTCTCCGAGCAGGGCGAAGACCACGCCCGGCGGCACCTCCAGCGAGACGTTGTCGAGTGCCAGCTCGCCCCGGAAACGCTTGGTCACTTTGTCGAGTCGAATCACCGGTTTCATGCCGAGACCTCCTTTGATTCAATCGCCGCCAACTCTTCGTCGATGAGGGTCTGGAGTTCTTTGCGATCGAGCCGGCTCTGCTTGGCCTCCAGGAGGACCTGATGCAGGCGGGCGCGGATCAGTTTGACGCGATCGGCCCGGCAGCGGCGCACCGCCCCGGCCGCCACGGCCAGCCCCGTGCCGCGAACCGTCTCCAGGACCCGCTCGGTTTGGAGTTCGCGGTACGCCCGGGCCACCGTGTTGGGATTGATCGCCAGGTCGCGGGCGACTTCCCGGACCGAAGGCACAAGATCGCCCGGCTTGAGCACCTCGTCGGCCACGGCGTATTTCACCTGCCGCACGAGCTGCTCGTAGAGTGCCAGGTCGCCGGAAGGATCCACATGGAAGAACATGGCTGTGCTCGCTGTACTAGGTAACTAATACAGTAGACGATCGGGCGGCGGGCTGTCAAGAGGGAGTTTTTGGAAAAATCGGCCGGGATGGTGAGGCGAAGGAGGAGGCTAAGCCGCAAGCGGCCCCCCCTACACTCAATAGCGGCCGGCGGCGAGGGCCGTGTCGAACAGGGCCAGGACGTTTTTCGGCGGGACGTTGGCCTGGATGTTGTGAACGCTGG
>JBDKTH010001103.1:0-4799 GCA_039680305.1 Thermoguttaceae bacterium
GCGTGCGAATCGACGCCGGCTATCGTCTCGATTTGCTCGTGGAAGATGTGGTGATTGTCGAGGTCAAATCGGTGGAACGATTCGCCCCGATCCACGAGGCACAGCTGCTGGCCTATTTGAGACTCAGCGGTCTGCGCCTGGGTCTGCTGATCAACTTCAACGTCCTCCACCTCAAAGACGGAATCCAGCGAATGGCCAACAATCTGTAACCCTCTTCCTCCTCTGCGTTCCTCCGCGACCTCTGCGGTGAGCTACTCCTCGGTCACGGTGGGCTCACTTCCGGCAGCCCGTGAGGTTCCAGATCACGGCGAAACCGTTCTCGGTGAGCCATTGGGCGACCTCGGACGCGGAGCGGTGGTCGCTCTTGTGAAACTGCTCGCCGGCGGCGTCGGATGCCTTCGCGTAGCCGCCGGGGGCGGTGGAACTGCCGGCGCTGATCTGGGTGATGCAAGTCTTCGCCAACCGGGCTCGCATTGAGGCGATCTCGCGCGTCGAGAGCACCAACTCGGCCTGCGGAAACGCAATCCGCAACGTGCAGTACAACCGGACGAACAGATCGTCGTCCACAGGATACGGAACGTGGAACGTCTCGGGCGCGTTGTGGATCCGCGGCAGGCCGAAGGCCAGCGTGCGGCCGGGGAAGCGTTCTTGGATGTACTTGGCATGCCGCATCAGGGCCCGGATTTCTTCCCTCGGGTCGCCCAGCCCCAGGAGAAACCCGAAGCTCAGCCACGGCATCCCGGCCTCGGCCGCCCGATCCATCCCTTCTAATCGCCAGGCGTAGGACGACTTGGGGCCGCGCACGTGGTAGCGTGAGTAGAGCGTTTCGTCGTAGGTCTCCTGATAGAGCGTTAGTCCGCAGGCACCGGCGTTCACCATGCGGGCGTACGACGCGGTGCTTTGCGGAGCGATCTCAATCGACGGATTGACTCCGCGTTGGGCCAGGGCGGCGATGATCTCGCTGTAATACTCCGTGGTCAAGTGGGCGGGAAAGTCGCCGGCCACAAGCAACACATGCCGGAAGCCGCGGTCCAGAAGCACTTCGGTCTCGACCAACGCCTCGGCGAGGTTCAAGTGCTGGCGAGGGATCTGTAACGGGTGGCGGAAACCACAGTAGAGACAGTGATTCACGCACTCGTTGGACAAGTAGAGCGGGGCATACATCAGCATCCGCCGCTGGCGTGAACCATCGGCCGTCGCCACGCCAAAATGCTCCTCGGTCACGTCGGTTGCCCGACGGGCCAACTCCTCGGTGGTGAGGGCCGATTCCAACAGCTCCAGGGCCTCGCCGACCGTCCCCGTATCCAGGGAGGCGTCATGGAGGGCGGCCCGAATCGCCCGAGGGGGACGGTGGGCACGACCGGCCAGTTCATTGGCGGCCAGATCGAGTGCATCCAACAGGACTTGATCCCTGACGGGCAACTCGCCCCGGTGCTCGTTGAGGTGTTGATACCGCCACCGCTCCAGTTTCTCCGCCAGGTCTTGACGCTCCTCGGCTGAGGCCACATCCCTACCCGCCAGCAGCTGTCCTGCCCGCTCCAAGATAGGGAGACGATGGGAGGCGTGATCGTCGGTCGAGCGGACCCAATCGTCCAGGGAACAGAGCGACACAGGAAGCGGGGTGGTCATCAGGGGCTGTCAATCCTTCGTAACTTCTGACACCGAAAGCACTTTGTCAGCCTACATCATATCTTCTCCATGCCCGGATCGTGAAGCGGCCCAATGGGGGTTTCCCCAAAAACCCAGGCCTGGCAGTGGTGGCGAGCTGCTCGGAAACCCGGTCGAGGTCACCAGGTTCTACCAGACGACCGGTTTGCCTGAACCGCCTATAATAAGTGCGAAAGCCGGACGAAGAATGCCAGACGGCCATTCATCAGAGGATTGGTTGACATTGCCGATCCGGGGCGGCTTTGGCGATACTGGCAGTTGCCCCGGCCGAGACTCCCCTCGATGGTGTCTTAGCTAACGGACCGCTCACGGCCAGGCACGGAAGAATCACAGGAATGCAAGGAACAGGATATGATGGCTTCATCTTCCCAACGCTTCGGAATTGCGGCACTCTTCGCCGGACTGGCGATCGGCTGGGGGATGGCTCTGCCGGCCCAGGCCCAGCAGGTCCGGTCGCAAGCGGTGGCCGGGATGCCTTTTGGCGTGGGGCGGGTGGAGGTGGAAGTGCCCCGCGGGCTGTTGCCCGAAGGGTTGGGCGTGACCGGCCTGGGGCTCTTTGAAAGAGACGGCCGGGCCCTCTATCCGGTCGTCGAGAACCGGCCCATCCGCGGCCTGTTGCGTGAGCTGCTCGATCGGCCGCAACGGGTAACGATCTATTTCCTGTTCGATGGCGATGCACCGCTCCATTTGACGGTCCAGTCGCGAGTGGCTCAGACGTTGGTGGTCACGCCGATCAAAAACCCGGGCCTCCATCAGGCCGCGATGGGCGTGTGGTGGGCCACGTATACCGCCCCGCCGCGGCTCCTGCAGCCCACGCCCGACAGCCCGCCGCTGGTGGAGAACTACCTGCAAGCGATGCTCGCCCGACGGCTGGGCTTGCCGCTGAAAGACAAGCCGCTGGAGAAATCGTGGCAGACCCAACTGGCGAGCGAAGCGGGCCTGGCCCTGGGCACCGAAACCGTCCGCCTGAAAATGGCCCGCGACCGGATGCTCCAGCGCACCGAGTTGGCCCAAAGGGCCGATCAGCCGCTGCCCGAACCGGTTGCGGTCCCGGATCTGGAGATTCCCGAGGAGCCCAAGGATGTTCCGATCGAGCCGATCGCCACGCATGTGCCGGCCGAGTGCCTCTACGTTCGCTTCGGCAGTTTCTCCAATTTCCTTTGGATCCAGGACACGTTGGAACTGTGGGGCGGCGATTTGCAGAACCTCGTGGCTCTGCGCGGTCTGGACTACGGCATTCGTCAACGCATGGAGGCCCAGTTGGCACTGCGTCAGTCGGCCCTCTCGCGTTTGCTCGGCGAGACGTCGATTGCCGACGTGGCGTTGATCGGCACGGATCTATTCTTCAAGGAGGGAGCCGCCTGGGGACTTCTCTTCCAATCCCGCGGCAACAACGCCTTCCTGGCCGCCGACTTCAAACGCCAGTGGGCGGAGCGGATGCAACAGGACAAGAGCGTGAAGGAGACGAAGGTCACCATTGACGGCCGCGACGTCGCGCTGCTGTCATCGCCCGATGGCCGCACACGATCGTACTATGCGACCGAAGGCGACTATCACCTGTTCACCAGCTCAAAGACGATCGCCCGGCGATTCCTGGCGATCCAGGCCGGCCAAGGCTCGCTGGGGGCCACCAACGAGTTTCGCCGTGCCAGGTCGCTGATGCCGGTCAACCGCAACGACACGATCTTCGTCTATGTTTCCGACGGCTTTTTCCGCAACCTGGTCAGTCCGGCGTACCGGATCGAGATGGTCCGGCGTCTCCAGGCCCAGGCCGACATGGAACTGGTCCAGCTGGCCAACCTGGTCTCGGCGACGGAAGGGAGACAGGGCGGAACGATCGAGAATGTCAAGGGCAACGGCTACCTGCCGGCCGACTTCGGCGTGCGTCCCGATGGCAGCCAGACAGTGCTGGAACAGGGCGAGGCCTACGATTCGCTCCGTGGCCACCGCGGGGCGTTTGTGCCGATCCCCGACGTCGACGTACAGCAGGTCAGCCCGTCTGAAGCGGAGGACTATCGCGAGTTTGCCGCATTTTACCAGTCGCGCTGGCAGCGGCTGGATCCGATCCTGGTGGGCATCCGTCGGCACGCGGTGGCCGGCAACCGCGACCGGATTGTGATTGACGCCCGAATGACGCCCGTTGCCCGGCGGCAGTACGAACAGCTGACCGAGTGGGCAGGGCCGGCCGACAAGCAGCGATTCGCCGCGGTCGCCGGCGACTCAGTGGCGTTCGAGATGATCCAGCCCCGCCAGCGGCTCTTCGGCGGGCTGCAGAACTTCGACGCCCCGTTGGACACCACCGGTCAGTTCCTGCCCTGGGACCTGCTCTACAAGATCACGGAAGGCTACCTGGGCTACATCGGCGAGCCGGGCTGGCTGAGCTTCCTGGATCGTGGCCTGTCGGCCCCGCCCGAGGCGATGGGCTACGCCGTGGGCCCGGCCGGCTTGTGGCGCTATCGCGACCCGCAGAAGACCGTCTACTCGCTGCAGCGGCCCGTGCTCGATCGCGTCGTGCCCCAGCTCCAGTTCGAAGAGGCCGAGCGTCTGGCCCAGTTCCGGCTGCGCGTTAGCGATGTCTCCAACGGCCCGATGACGCCGCTGTTGAACGACCTGGGCTATGGGCGCACGCTTCGCACTTCGGTGGGCAACCTTTACCTGCTGCACACCCTCGTTCAGCAGCTGCATGTTCCCGGCGAGCACGCCCAGAAAGCGGCCGAGATGCTTCTGGACGCCGCGCTGATTTGCCCGTTGGGCGGCCAATACGTGTACAACAAGACGCCCGAGGGCCTTGGCTACTGGACCAGCACGGGCCTCGCCGCCAGCCAGCCCCTGGGCCCCCTGCGGGCGAAGGCCCCTGAGGGCTATCTCACCCCGCCGTTGAATTGGTTCCGCGGCCTAAACCTCGACGCCCTCCTGACGCCCGAGGCCCTGTCTGTTCACGCCGAGATCCTGATGCAGCGGCCGGCCAAGAAGAACGGCAACGGCCAGAAAAAGTGAGGACGATCGCGTGAGCCAGTCTCCTCGGATTGGGGGCATGATCCTGCAAACCGCCTCGGCCGCGGGCCGGCACTCTGGGGATTACCCCCTGGTTAAGGGAGAGAATTGTGGAAAGCCTCACGTGTTGTGATGCA
>JBDKTH010000850.1:0-6456 GCA_039680305.1 Thermoguttaceae bacterium
CCTGGGCCAAACCGTGGGCACGGCCGATTTCCTGGTCTGCTCGGGGCTATTCGACTACCTGACAGACGAGGGCGGCGCGGCCCTGCTCGGCTCGTTCTGGCGCCAACTGGCCCCGGGCGGGCTATTGTTGGTCGGCAATTTCGCCCCCCACAATCCCAGCCGGGCCTACATGGAGTGGATCGGCAACTGGTATCTCACCTACCGCACGGCCGGACAATTGGAGCAAGTGGCCCACCAGGCCGGCATCCCAGCCGACTGCGTCGCGATCGGCTCGGAAGAGGTGGGCGTCGACCTGTTTCTGATGGCGACGAAGCCGTCCCACGGCGGCTCTTCGCTCTAGATTGCGTCAACCGGAATTGCGGCGGAACCCCTGGATGCAATAGAATACGGGCCTCATCGAAGGGGGCAGGCCTCCCCGATGACGGTTCAACCAGCCTTACATCCGAGGAGCTTCTGATGCAGACGGAAAACCCCTACCAGTCTCCCATCGCCGACACATTGAATGAGCCACTGAAAGCGAACAACTGGGGGCTACCTGCATCGCGATCGCAACGTTTCGTAAACTATGTGATCGACTATTTCTTCATAATGGTCCTGTCGTTCGTTCTCGGTTTCGTCCTGGCGAACATCATGGACGCAGAGGCGCTCGACTCCATCCCTGGGCTTGCCTGGGGCCTGCTTGTTGTGTTGATCTACTTCGTTCCACTTGAGGCGGCCTTTGGTCGATCGCTGGGCAAGATCATCACCGGCACGAAAGTCGTCGCCATCGACGGGAGCGATCCGGGGATTGGCCAGATCATCGGCCGCACCTTCGCCCGGATGATCCCCTTCGAACAGTTTTCGTTCCTCGGCCGCGAGGCCATCGGCTGGCACGACCGACTCTCCGGGACGCGTGTCGTCCGGACCCGGTAGCACAGACGCGACCGGCAGAACTACTTCTCCGCCTTACCGGGCGTGCTGGGAACCAGATGCGGAATCCCGGCCGCATCAAGTTGCACGGCGAAGGTCTCCAGTTCGACCGGGGCGGTCTTCGAGAAGGTCAGGCGCACGATCCAGCCGGTCCACTCGGGCGGGTCTTCGGGATAGTAGTCGAAGACGAAATTCCCCAGGCTGTAGACGATCGGCCGGCCTTTGTACAGGTCGACCGTCTGGGTGACGTGCGGATGCCCGCCGATCACGGCGTCGGCGCCCCCGTCGAGCAGTTTGCGGGCGAGCGCCTTTTGCGACGCGTCGGGAGCCGGCTCCATTTCGTTGCCCCAGTGGAGCAGCGGCAGGACCACGTCGGCATGCTGGACCTCGCGTGCGGCCTTGATGTCGGCCAACAGGTCGGGCTCCTTGAGCCACGCGATGCCGGGCGCGTCGGCCTTGGCTTCGTACTCCTCGGGCGGATAGTTGTTGTAGCCCAGCAGGGCCACTCGCAGCCCGTTGCGCTCGAGGATCAGCGGCCGCCGGGCTTCCTTGACGTCATGGCCGCCGCCAAAATAGGGCAGGCCGGCCTTTTCGAGTAACGACAGTTCTTCCAGGAAACCTTTGTGCGTGTAGTCGATGGCGTGGTTGTTGGCCAGGCAGACGGCCGAAAAGTGCTTCTTGAGCACCGGAATGACCGGCGGCTTGGCCTGGAAGTTGTAGGTCTTTTCGATCCGCGCGGAACAGTTGGTCACGGCACATTCCAGGTTGCAGACCGCCAGATCGGCGTCGGCCAACAGGGCGGCCACATCGCTAAACGGGTCGAGCCCTTTGGAGATCGTATGGCCGGGCCCGCCGTCCAGCATCACGTCGCCCGCCACGATGATCCGCACCGTGCCGCTCTTCTCGTCGGCCTGAGCCAGCGCCGGCCCGACGACGCACGCCACGAGCGTCAGCAGGATCGCAGACCGACGGGGGAATCTGTTTCGACAAGAGACCTTGCAGCAGTCAGGCATTCTTGGAATCTCGCAACTCATGGTGCAGCGGGGAACGAACCGTCGTTGGTCCCCCATTGCTCTATTGTACTTGCGAGACCTGACCAACGTGTGGTCTCAGTTCGACAACCCTGATTGGCCGCAATGGTCGCGGGCCACCGCCCCCCCCTCTCACGAGCAGAACTCAAGCAGCCTATAGAGGCATTCATCAACGGCCCGCATTTGTCCGCCTGGCGGGAGACGCGGACCGGATCATCCAGGCAGGAGACAGCTTCCTCTCTCCTACGCCCGCGAGTCCTCCGGCCTTTCGGGCACCAACGGACGAGTGGCGTCGATCTTCAGCCAGCAGAGGAGGGCCACGAGGTAGAGGGCGGCGAAGGTGTAGAAGTTGAGGTGGTAACCGTTCAACAGGCCGGCCGCGCGCTGGGCGGGCGACAGGTCGGCGACGGCCAGCCCCAGACGCAGGCCCTCCCGGGCAAGCGACGCTTCAAGGATCGAGCCGGTCAGCCAGCCGGCCAACGCGCCGCTCAGGCCGGCCATCATGTTCATGAACCCGGCGACCGTGGCGGCATACTGCTGGCCGATGTCCTGGCAGACGGCCCAGGCGCTGGCCACCGTCAGATCGGTGAAAAACGCCGCGAGCGATACGGCCAGGAAGAACCAGAACGCGTTGGGGGCGTACGGGCAGACGAGGAAGCAGACCACGCACAGGCCATGGCCGACCAGTCCGCAGATCCGACGCCCGAGCCGGAGATTTCCCGTGCGGCGAATTACGCTGTCGGTCACCAGGCCGCCGGCCAGGCAACCGATGGCGCCCATCCAAAGCGGGCCGCCCTTGTAGATCGCCCCCAGTAGGCTCGTGGTCGGCACGTGGTACTGCTGCTCCAGGAAACTGGGCAGATAGGTGATGTAGAAGTACCAGCCGTACGCCTGGCTGCCATACATCAGGCACAGGGCCCAGAGGTTCCCGCTGGTCAGGACCTGCTTCCACGGCAGGCGTTTGTGAGCCGCCTGCTGCATGCCCTTGCCGGCCCGGATCAGGGCCACTTCGGCCGCATTGACCTGCGGCATTTCTTCGGGCTGATCGCGGAACCATCGGGCAAACAAGATGCACCACAGGAGTCCCAGCAATCCAAAGATCCAGAACACGGCGCGCCAAGGAACCAGCGCCGGCGTGAAGGCGGTGCCGGCCACCAGCAGCATCCAGATCGTCGGCGTGATGCCGCCCATCATCTTGCCGCAGAACCAGACCGACCCTTGCCCCAGGCCGCGTTGCTGCAAGGGCAGCCAGTTGTGCAAGGCCCGGGTGATGTTGGGATAGGCGCCGGCCTCGCCGACGCCGAAGAGGAACCGCACGGCGACGAGGAACCCCAGCCCCAAGGCGAAGCCGCCCAGGGTCAGGCCGGCCAAGGCGGTCAGCGCCGTGAAGGTCGACCACCAGAGCACGATTCGGATCAGGGTGCGACGGGGCCCGAACACATCGCCCAGCCAGCCGCTGGGGACTTCAAACAGGGCATAGGCCAGGGCGAACGCCGTAAACACCCACTTCAAATCGGCCACGCTGTTGAGCCCCAAATCACCGACGATCGACGGGGCGGCCGAGGCGATCGCCACGCGGTCGAGGTAGGTGATCATCGAGAGGGCGGAAACCAGCACGAGGACGGCGTAGCGTACGCGCGTCGCCCGGGCATCGGCGGGCAAGTCCTTCATCGAGAGCCGCATGGGAGTCTCCGGCGGGCAGGCTTGTATACAAGTTTGACAAACAGGGGGCGTTCATGTATACAAGAGTCTAACGCTGGCATGCCAGTTGTGCAATCTGGTATACCCAGAAACCCGTCCCCCGAGTCGCCCTACGCGAAACCACCGCCATGGCTCGTTCCCTTGCCCAGCTCGCCTATCAGCGGATCCGCCAGCGGCTGTTGGCCTCCGATTTCCCGGTCGACCAGCGGATCTCCGAGACGGTGCTGGCCAGCCAGTTGGGCATCAGCCGCACCCCGGTGCGCGAGGCGATTCGCCGCCTCCAGAGCGAAGGGCTCCTGTGCCAGGTCCCGCGCAGCGGCACCTTCGTGGTCCGGCTCGACCGCAGCGAGATCATCGAGGTCTACGAGGTCCGAAGAGCCCTGGAGTGCCTGGCCGTGCGCACGGCCGCCCGGCAGATGGCCGCCAAGGACTGCGACAAGCTGCAGATGCTGGCCGACGAGATGCTCGCCGCGATCAAGACGATGCGCGACGCGGGCCACGAAGTCTTGGGCGGGGAACCGTTGCAGCGATATCTCAAGGCCGACCTGGCGTTTCACATGCTTCTGTTGCAGGCCGGCGGCAATCGGATGGCCACCAAGATCGTGGCCGACGCCCGTATCCGGGATTCCGTCTTCGGCCAGCGCACGCACCACCGCACCCTGCATCACGTCGCCTGGGTGTGGCTGGTCCATGCCCGGATCGCCCGGGCCGTTCGCCGGCGCGATCCGCAAGCGGCCCATCACTGGCTCCATCGCCATATCCGCGCCAGCATGCGCGACGCCTTGGCCGCCTTTGACAACCGGTCCGGCGTCGGTTCGCAGGAAGCAGTTCCGGCGGCTCCGGCGCCCCAATCGGTGGAGGAACTGGTCGGCACGATTCTTTCCAGCTTCTCGGGGTGCCCCGATGATTCCGATTCATGATACGGCGACTGGACAGGAAGAAGTAAGATTGGAAAGAAACGCTCGTTCGCCTTTCACCAAGGCCTTTCTTCCCACCTTTCCTTTCGTGTATTTCGCGTCTTTCGTGGTTTCTATCTTCTTCCGTTCTTCTCCGTGACCTCCGTGGCGAAACTCCCGTCCTTGAGTTTTGACGAACAAAACCGGTAATTGGGCCCAGAAGATTACAGAACACTGATCTTCACTAATCAACACTGATAAAGGGCAATTAGCGATGATTAGTGAAGATTAGTGTTCCGTAATCTCTGGCGGATTCTTGGAGATCAGTTACCGAGTTTGCTCGTCACAATCCATTAGATCAGGTTATAGCACCAAGAACCATGTACGACCGTTTTCTGAATTGTGATTGGGGAACAAGCCGGTTCCGGCTGCGATGGGTCGATGCGGCCGACGGCAGCGTGCTGGGCCAGTATCGCTCCGACGAAGGCGTGGCCCAGTTGGCCGCGGCCGCCACGTCCAACGCCCGCGCGGAGTTGTTCCGAGAGGTGCTGACCCGTTCGATCGGCGAACTGGCCCGGCGGTTGAATGAGGATCTGACCGACGTGCCGGTCGTGGTCTCAGGCATGGCGAGCTCGTCGATCGGCTGGCGGGATCTGCCCTACGCCGCCCTCCCCTTCGCGCTCGATGGCCGCGACGTGGTATGGCAGGACCTCGGCGACGCCGGCGTCAGGGTGATCCTCCTGTCCGGCGTGCGGAGCGACGGCGATGTGATGCGGGGCGAAGAGACCGAGATCATGGGCATCGGCTCGCTTCCGGCCTGCCGCCGGTTGCTCGACGAGGCGATCATCCTCCTGCCCGGCACGCACTCCAAGCATGTCCACGTGGTCGGCGGCCGGATCGTCGCCTTCCAGACGCACATGACGGGCGAGCTGTTTGATCTGCTCTGCCGGCATAGTTCGCTCCGGCATTCGACCGGCCAGGGCGAAGGCGTTTTGGACAACGCGGGGCAGATCGACGGCCCGCTAGCCAAAGCGTTTTGCGAGGGTGCGCAGACGGCCCAAGCCAACCCGCTACCGGCCGCCTTGTTCCAGGTCCGCGTGCGTCAACTCCTGCACGGCGGCGATGCGGCCTCCAACGCCCTGTTCCTCAGCGGCCTATTGATCGGCGCCGAGGTCGCTTCGCTCGCCCGCCACGAGGCCCGGGGCTGCCCGATCGTTCTGTGCGCCAATCCCTCGCTGAGCCGGCCGTATCGGATGGCGTTGGAGGTGCTCGGGTTTGGCGACCGGCTCACGGTCATCCCGCCGGAAGACGCCGACCGGCTGTCCGCGCTCGGGCAGGCCGCCGTGCTCCAGCAGATCGCCGGGGCGGCCGGCACCGCGCCCCGTCAGGCCAGCCAGCGAATCGACCCGCTCGCGAGCGTCGCCCCGGTCCGCAACCAGTTCGATTGGGCTCGTTTCCGCCGACTGCCGATCGTGGGCATCCTTCGCGGTTTCACGGGCGACGAGACCGAGCACTTGGCCGAGGCGGCCGCGGCCGGCGGGGTGACCAGCATCGAGGTGACGATGAACACGCCCAACGCCGTCGAGCAGATCGGGCGTCTCGTCCGCCGGGTAGGCAAGGAGGTGAATGTCGGGGCGGGAACCGTCGTGACGCTGGACGACTTCCGCGCGGCGACCGCGGCCGGCGCCGCGTTCATCGTCACGCCGACCGTCGTCCCCGACGTGATCCGCGCGGGCGTCGCCGCCGGGCTTCCCGTGTTTGCCGGCGCGATGACGCCCAGCGAGATTCTTGAAGCCTGGCGATTGGGCGCGGCGATGGTCAAGGTATTCCCGGCCGACCAGTTCGGGCCCGCCTACCTGCGGAGCAGCAAAGGTCCCTTCGCCCAGATCCCCCTGATGCCCACCGGCGGCATCAACGTC
>JBDKTH010000734.1:0-3280 GCA_039680305.1 Thermoguttaceae bacterium
GCTGGGCATTGGTGCGGCGGATGAAATTTCCAAACCCGCCGGCGATCAAGACGCTGGCCAGGTCGTTCGGGGTGAGGCCGGCCCGCTTCAAGAGAAGGCCGATCCCTGCGCGGATCGCCCCGGTGGCCAACTGCAGTTCGCGGAAATCTCGCTGGGTGACCACGATCGGCCTGCCCGTGTCGGTCTCGGCTTCTGATGCCAAGAGGAACGACACCCGACCGTCATGCGGAACCACGCGGTCTCGGAGATCGGGCAGGATGCCGGGCGGGAGTTCGTCGGGCACGTGGAGGCGGCCCTCGGGCGTGAGCACGCCGTGCTGGAGCAACTCGGCCGTCAGATCGATCAGGGCCGATCCGCACAAGCCAATCGGACGCGCGTTGCCGATCACCTGCGTCGCCAACCGGCCGTCGACGATCACGCGTTCAATCGCCCCGGCGCTGGCCCGCATCCCGTGCGAGATCCGGGCACCCTCAAAGGCCGGCCCGGCGGCGGTCGACGCGGCCCACAGCTTGCCATCGGCAAACAGCACGATTTCGCCATTCGTGCCGATATCGACCAGGAGCGTCGGGCCGGCAGCCTGGGCCAGTTCCGTGGCCAGAATGCCGGAGACCGTGTCGCCACCGACGAACCCGCCAATCACGGGCATCACGTAGGCCCGGCCGCGCGGATGGATTCGCAGTCCCAGCTCGCTGGCCGCGGCCGAGATGCTGTCTCCCGTTGCCGGAACAAAGGGCACCTCACCCAGCGGCGTCGGATCGATCCGGCAGAGGAGCTGCTGCATCGTGGTGTTGCCGGAAAAGGTCACGTCGTAGATCTGCTCCCGGCCGATGCCCGCCTGGTCGGCCAACTCGCCGATCATCGCGTTGACGGCCGCGACGACCACGTCGTTCAGATCCGCGAGCCCCCGCTGCTGGTTTCGCTGGGCGTGAACGATGCGCGACAGCACGTCGTCGCCAAACGACGTCTGCGGGTTGAGCCGTGAGGCGATCGCCAGTTCCTCGCCGCTTTGGAGATCCACGAGCATGGCCACCAGCGTTGTCGTGCCCACGTCCACGGCCACGGCGCAGCAGCTCGCGCGGGTATCCCCCGGTTCGAAGTCGAGCAAATGCCCGTCGGCAAGGACGGCCGTGCCGCGAAACCCGGTTTCACGCAACCGGCCGGGGAGTTGACGCAGGAAGGCCAGGTCGGCGGCGGCCGGACCCACGACGTCTCTCAGCCGTTGATGGTCGGGCCGGTCGTGCTCGCGGTCTGGCACCGCCAGCTCGACGTATTGTTTGTGGATGATCGGATCGGTGACCGGCTGCGCGGTCCCCTCGATGTGGGCGAGGATCTGATGGTAGGAGGCCTGAACCGAAGTCTCCGGGACGTCCACGACCATCGGCCCGTCGACCGTCGTCTGGCAAGCCAACCGGAGACCGTGGGCGAGATCCTCGGGGCCAAAGGCCTGCTGGTCGGCCAGGCTGGGCTGGCCCGCGCCCTGACGCACCACGATGCGGCACTTCCGGCAGATCCCGTCGCCGCCGCAGGGGAAATCCAACGCGATTCCGGCCTGCTGTGCGGCCTCCATCAGGCAGGTGCCGGGACGCACGCGCACGCTGCGGCCCGACGGCTGGAAGGTGACAGGGAACTGTGCCTCGTGCATCATTCTTCCTTTGAGGCGGCGCTGTCGTCCAAGGCCTGCTCGTCGCTCTGGACCTCGCGGAGCAGCTCGATGAATTTCGACGCCGTGGGCGTAAAAACCTTGCGTTGCCGGTGGATGATGCCGATCGGTCGCTGCAACTGGGGGGCGATCAGCCGGATGGCGGTCAACGTGCCCGTCTCCACCTCGCGACGCACCGTCGGCTCCGGCAGAATGCTGATCCCCGCGCCGATCGCCACGGCCTGCTTGATCGTTTCGATGTTGTCGAACTCCATCACCACGCGGATCGAAACCGACCGCTGCCGCAAGTAGCGGTCGATCTCCTTGCGGATGAACAGGTCGCGATCGAAGGTCACAAAGTCTTCGTCGCGCAGGTGCTCGATCGTCAGCGCCTTGCGCCCGGCCAGGGCGTGCTCCGGATGGCAGACCACGACCATGCGTTCCGAGCGCAGGGGAATGACGGCGACGTCGGGCGAGGCGGTCGGGTAGGAGACCACGCCCAGGTCGACCTCGGAATTGAGCACGGCGTCGTAGACCTTGTTAGGCCGGAGAAACTCCAGGCGGACTTTCGCCTTGGGATACTGCCGCATGAAATCCTGCATGCAACGGCTCATGTCGTGCAACCCGACCGAATAGATCGCCGCGACGCGAACCAGCCCGGTGATCTCTTTGCGAAGCGAGCGGACCCGCGATTCGACCGCGTCGTAGAGCTCCAGCACCTCGCGGAACCCTTCGTAGCAGGCTTGGCCCTCGGGGGTCAGGACAAACGGCCGCTTGCTGCGATCCACCAACTGCACGCCGAAGTGCTGTTCCATCCGGTGGACCGACTGCGTCGCCGCCGACTGGCTCACCTCGTTGGCCGCCGCACCGCGCGAAAAGCTCTGGTGCTGCACGACATCACAGAAGATGCGGAGCGTCTCGATGTTCATAAGGGTATCTTATCATAAGATCCCCTTATTATCAAGCGGCCTTTGTTCTGAGGGGACTCGACAAAAAAAGCCACTGGCGATCGCGCGCCAGTGGCTTGCGTTGGCTTCCGGCGGGTGCCGTCGCCGAGTTCTACGCCTTGATCTCGTAGCCCTTGCGGCTTTCGCGGGCGAGGAAGGCGTTGGCTTCGGAGTCCCCAACGATTTCGCGTTTGACGGGGTCCCAGTTCAACGCCCGGCCCAGCCGCATCGCGATGTTCGAAAGGTGGCAGATTTCGAGCATCCGGTTGTGCGACCAGACGTCCGAGATCGGTTGCTTCCGCGACTTCATCGCCTCGATGAAATTGACACTATGGTTCGCGGGGATCGGGCCGCCATACACCTTTTCGACGGCGCCTTCCGGCAGCGGGTTGTCCTTGAGCTCGTCGACCGGTGCGCCGGCGATCTTCCCGCGGTTGACGAAGAACCGGCCCTTGGTCCCCTCGAAGAGAATGCCGTTGTCGCCCTTGCTGGTGATGATCATTTCCACGCCGCCGGGCATGTCGGCCCGGAGCGTGAATTCGGTGGCGACGTTGTAGCGATCGTTGACCACCGGGTAGCCATTCTTGTACTCGCAGCCCAAGGTGAATTCCAGGGGCGTCACCTTGCTGGGGCCGGTCGCCGTGGCGCCGAGTGCCCAGCAGGCGATGTCGACGTGATGGGCGCCCCAGTCGGT
>JBDKTH010000438.1:0-1977 GCA_039680305.1 Thermoguttaceae bacterium
CGGGCCGAGTCGGCCCGATTCCGGGGCGGCACACGATGAAGGTCCCAGGCAACTAACAGCATCAGGCCCTGGCTATGTAACGCGATGTAACAAGCCGCGGCGTCAATAGTGGCCAATGAACGTAAGACTGTGCTTATCAAGTACTTCTGTATGTTCTTCGATGTCTTCTCTGTTTCATAAAGACTCGATCAGCAGCCAACTCCACAATCGCCCGGGCCACCTCGTCCGCCGCGTCGGGCGTGGCCATCTGGCGCATGGCATGAGCCATCGCGATACGTCGCGGGGGATCATTTAGTAGCTCGGAGAGGAGAGCGGCCAGGCGGCGGTCGAGTTGGCCGGGGGCGTCGCGGTCGTCGAGCACCAGACTGGCACCGGCGGTCGCGTAGACGTCGGCGTTGAGACGCTGATGATTGTTGGCTGCGTGCGGATAGGGGACCAGGATCGCCGGCACGGCGGCCGCGGCCAGTTCGGCCAGTGTCGTCCCGCCTGCCCGGCAGATGGCTAGTTGGGTCTGCGCGAGCGTGCCGGGCATGTCGGTCACAAAAGGCACGACGGTCGCCTCCAGGCCAAGCGAGCAATACAGGTCGCCAGTGCAATCGGCGTCGGCCTGGCCGGTCTGATGGACGATCTTCCAGCCGGTTAGCTTCGCATGAACCTGGGCAAGGGCTCGCGGCACCTGCTCGTTGAGCGTCCGGGCCCCGCTGCTGCCGCCGAGGATCAGGAGTTGACGCCCCGGCTCGGATTGTGAATTGAAACCATCGCGGAGCGGGTTGCCCGTGTGCAAGACGCGGCAACGAGCGGGCAGGTGCTCGCCGGTCTGGGCGAAGGAGGTGCAGATCACCGCGGCGCGAGAGGCCAACCAGCGGTTGGCCCGGCCGGGGATCACGTTTTGCTCCAACAGGACGAGCGGAATGCCTCGCCGCGTCGCAGCCCGAGCCATCGGCCCACTCGTGTAGCCTCCCATTCCCACCACGGCTGCCACCGGATGCTCGGCGAGAAACCGTGCGGCCGCACGGTAGCCGAGCAGGTTGTCGACGACAAAGCGGCCCACGTCGCCGAGCCGGCGCGGCCAGGGACGGCAGCGCAAGCAGAAATACTCCAGTCCGGCTGCGGCCACGTGTTCCTGTTCCAACGGCTTTCCACCGCCGGCAAACGTGATGCGGACCTCCGGAAGCATCGCAACCAACCGCCGAGCCACGGCCAGCCCTGGAAACAGATGCCCGCCGGTGCCGCCGCCGGTGAAGACGATATGCGGGCGTTGATTGACGGCGGTCATCGCAGCGCGTTGGGATTTCGGTCGAGGGAGACAGTTCGCGTGACTGCCGTGTCCGAACGTGGGTCGTTCTCCGTCGCAAGGCGATCGTCGATCCCGAGTTTCACGATCGCCAGACCGATCAAGGCGCAGAGGGCCGAGGCGATCCAGAACCGGACGACGATCCGCGTCTCGGGCCAGCCTTGGAACTGGAAGTGGTGATGCAGCGGGGCGCAGCGGAAGATCCGCCGCTTGCGCCACTTGTAGTAGCCCACCTGGAGGATCACGCTCAGGGCTTCGGCCACGAACACGCCGCCGATCACGACCAGCAACAGTTCCTGACGCGTGGCCACGGCCACCAATCCAAGCAGTCCGCCCAAGGGGAGCGAGCCCGTGTCGCCCATGAACACCTGGGCCGGATGGCAGTTGAACCAGAGAAAGCCGAGCACGCCGCCGATCGTCGCCCCGGCCAGCACGGCCAGCTCGCCCGCCCCGGGGATGCGGGGCAGTTGCAGATAGCTGGCCAGTTCGGCGTGGCCGCTGGCATAGGCCAAAAGGGCCATGGCAGCCGTGGCGAAGATCAGACAGCCGCCGGCCAGCCCATCGAGCCCATCGGTCAGGTTGACCGCGTTCGACGCGCCAACCATGACGACCACGGCCCAGGGGATGAACCACAGTCCGAGATCGAAGGAGAGGTTGACCAACGGCACGTGGAACAGCAGTCC
>JBDKTH010001073.1:0-4722 GCA_039680305.1 Thermoguttaceae bacterium
TACGCTCCGCCCGGGGTGCCGTTGATGAACAGGTTCTGGGAGACCACGTGAACCACGTCCCAGTCGTCCCAGCGAGCCGCGACGTCCAACTCGAGGGTCGACTGGCCGGCCGGCGTGGTGACGCGGATGTACATCCCGTTGATGGAGTTCTCCATCAGCGTGTTGTTGCGCACGAAGGGCCCGATCCGCTCGTAGTCGGTGGTAAACGGGTTCGCGATGTCCCAGTTTTCGAACTTCGTGTCGGCGAAGCTGTTCGGGTCGCCGGAGAGGGCCGCGTCGGCGCTATGGGTGATCTTGTTGTAGGTGATCGTGGGCCGAGCCTCGACCATGTGGATCGGGTCGTAGACGCTCTCCACGCCATTGACGCTCACCTTGCCGCCGCCGTAGCGAATGTCGGCATGGTTGACGTAGTTGAGGAAGATCCCCTGGGTCTCGAGGACTGTCCGGGGCGGGGTCGTGGCCGCATTCTTGGGGTCGTAGGCGGCGATGAAGTCGTAGTCGGCCTGATTGCGGAACACCAGCCCGCCCCAGTCGCCTGCCTCGCCGATTGTCTCACGCCCCGCCTCGCCGTCCACGCCGAGCGTCTGGTCGTAGAACGAGGTGAAGTAGACCGGGCGGCCGGGAATGCCCAGGACCTGCAAGGAGCCGAGGCTGCGGTCGAGGTTCATCGACGAACTGCCGACGTCGATGTTGGCCTTGCTGAGCTTGACCATTGCCCCGGCGTCGAACAAGACGGTCACGCCCTTGGGGACTTCCAGCTTTGCGCCATCGGCCAAAGCTATGTTCGACGAATCGCGGCCGATTTCGTAGGGCCGGTTGTCCGTGAGATTGGCCAGCGCGCCGGTATCGTTGCCAAAGTTGTTGCCGACGATTCGCACGATGTCGCCCGGCCTGGCCACGGCCAGTGCGCGGTCGATCTCATTGTAGGGGCGGGCAATCGTCCCATTGGCTCCGGCGGCTGAGGCCAACTTGTCGACGTAGATCGTCGTCGCCTCGGTCCGGCCAGGCGCCGAGGGAACCGCCTCATGTTTCTGGACATTGAACCAGTAGTCGTAAACGCCGCCGGGCACGCCGTCGGCATCGCCGTCGAAGAACGTTTGGTTGGTATCGGTCAGGTGGGTCGTGCCATCACCCTTGAACGTGTTCGGATCGTCCGGGTTGACGCCGCCCGGGTTGAAGTTGACGCGGAGCTCGTAGACCCCGTCGCTCACGCCGCCGATGCCGGAGCTGTCGATGTTCGGATCGTACTGGTTGTTGCCGCTCGCCGAGACGCCGATGAAGTACGTTCCTTGCTTGAGGTACATCTCCAGGTAGGAGTCGTCGCTGTAGTAATTGTCGTTGCGCGCGAGGACGCGGTAGCGGGTGACCGAGAACGACTTTTGGGTTTCGACGCCCCCTTCCAGGACCGTGACCGTCTCTGTGGTCGTGTATTGCTCGTAGAGGGTGACCTGTGCATCGAGCGTGCTGGACACGCCCAGCCGCTCGGCCATGATCTCGGCGCTGAACATGCCGGCCTGGTCCAGGGTGAACTTGTAAAGATCGATATCGGTGCTATCGGGCCGCCACATGCGCTGGCCGTGAACGATATCGTAGTCGCCGGGGAAGACCGGTTCGAAACTGCCGGTCGTGGTCGTCGCGTCCTCGGAACTGCCCATGACGGTGAACGCCGGCAGGTCGTAGGAATGCTTGAGATTGAGGAGATGGCCGATTTCGTGGAGCGCTGTCTGGAACCAGGCCCCGCCGAATTCGCTGTCACCCCAGTCGACCGTATAGTTCATCAGCGCAGTCCCGCCGCCGGCGATGCCGCCGGGACCATCTGGCCCATTGGGATAGGTGTCGTCGATGGCCTTGATGTCGCCAGTGACGATCGCAAAGCTGCCGCCCCGTTGATCGCCGGCCACTTCCTGGAACGTCACCCCCAGGTACTTGCCGTAGATCTCGAAGATCTCGCGGGTTCGCTGCTTCTGGGCCGGGGTGATCGCGGAACGCAGCGGAGCTCCCGTCACAGAATCAAAGCCGTAAAAGTCCGGGAAATAGTAGGTCCTGACGGGGATGCCGTCGACCTGGTCCGCGCTCGAGGCGTGGTCCTCATTCTCAAGCGTGTCGGGCTGATTGGGCAAGTCACGCTGTCCGGGCTCGTCCAAGGCGCCCGGCCACTCAAGGTTGTAATGAAGCTTGTCGATTTCGGCCGAGATAATCAGGCTCTGCGAGCCGGAACCTTGGCCAAAGGCATTGTTGTTCGGAAATACCTGCTGCGCGCTGAGATTCTCCGCCGTATAGAAACTGGTGCCGCCTTCGGCGGCCGTGATGCGACGCGTGGTGAACTGCTGGTCCACATAGCTATTCCCGATGCGCAGCCGGAAGGCCCCGGTGCCGATCTGGGCCAGATCGGTGACCGCCGGCAACGTCGTCGTCGACCCGTCGGCCGCTTTGTGAAGCGTCACGTCGCCGTTGAACAGGAGTGTGGCTTTGTAGACGCCTGCGGCCGTATCGTACCCATACGTCACCTGGCTCGGAGTGACCCACACGTCGTCGTTCGTGGTCGCGGTCTCTCCGGTTAGAATGAGCTGGAAGAACTCCGGGTTTAACTCGCCCGTGTGTCCTTGCCACGTTTTCAACTGGTCCTGGTTGAAGTAGACCTCGATCACGTTGTAGGCTTGGGACAGCACGCCGTTGGTACGCGTGATCGGCTGCGGGACTACCGCCGTCACCTGGGCGCCGAGGTCCAGGCGGAATTTGAGCGTCTGCGTGTCGACGCCGGACGTATCCGTGTCGTCGTAGACTTGGCCGGCTAGATTTTTGAAGCCCGTGCCGACGATGATCTGGTACTGGTCGTCGGGGAGTGTCGACGCGAACCGCACGGTGACTTCGTTGGCGGCGCCGGCGGCGTCGTTCCGACCCGCCCAGCCGATGTCGACAACCACATCGTTCCCGTTGCCAAACGTCCCGTCGCCCCCGGCCCGCACGACCTGGATCTGGCTGAGATTGGCCGCCGACGGGTCGATCGTCTGCCCTTCAGCAAAACGAAGCAGGAGTTCGCGTGGGGCGATGCTGAGCACTTCGCCTTCGTTGAGAATGTCGCTCGCGTTGGGGATCACAACGGCCAGCTTCGGGCCGGTGATCGCCAGCAGGACGCGATCTTCAAACCGTTCCAGTTGCAGGTTGCGCGGCCGCAAAAATGGCGACTCGCTGCCTCGCTGCTTTTTTGCCCCCTTCTGAGAGCCACGACGTCGTTCACCCTGACCAGTTGAGAAACGGCGAAACGATTCCCAGATCCCCATGTGCTCAAACTCCTTGTGGCAATACCAGGCGGTGGGCCTAGGTAAGAACTTCCCAATGATTCTTTTGATAGCGCGAAATAGAAAATCCGTCAAATAAAACTATTTCAGCGGTCGTACCGATTAAAATGACCGCCGGGGTGAAAATCAATCCCCAAATTGCCTAGATTTCGCAGATTTTGCGAATGAGCTAGCTTGTGCCCCATTGACGAGGGGGGTATCGCGGCAATTCCAACCACCCACACTTTCAGATTGGCCACTCCGTGTAGAATTCAGGACGCGACCGTTTCACGCGTTGTATGCCGCCCTAGATGGGGGCGGGTTAACTCTGTCCGACACGGATGCTAGAACGCGTGTGCTTACAACAACTTGCAATTCCTGGCTTTCGTACCGACGGACGCCCTCTCCTTCCAACTCATGAAAATCACCTCCCGATCGACCCCCACCCAGCTGATCGAGACCCTCGCCAATCAGCGGATTGTCATCCTCGATGGTGCCATGGGCACCATGATCCAGCGACTTGGATTCGAAGAGGCCGACTACCGCGGCATGGCGTTCAGTAACCACCCACGAGATCTAAAGGGCTGCAACGACCTTTTGACGCTCACCCAGCCGGACGCCATCCAGCAGATCCACCGAGAGTATTTGGACGCCGGGGCCGATATCGTCACGACCAACACGTTCAACGCCAACCGGATCTCGATGGCCGATTACGAATTGGTCGACCAGGTGCGCGAGATCAACCTGGCCGCCGTCGGGTGTGCCCGGCGGGCGATCGGCGACCTGGACGCACGGGGCGACAACCGGCCGCGGTTTGTGGCCGGCTCGCTCGGGCCGACGAACCGGACGGCCTCGCTGTCGCCCGATGTGAACGACCCCGGGTTTCGTGCGGTCACGTTCGACCAACTGGTCGAGGCCTACTACGAGCAGGCGGCAGCTCTGGTCGAAGGCGGTGCGGACCTTCTCCTGGCCGAAACCACGTTCGACACGCTGAATCTCAAGGCCTGCCTGTTCGCCATCGAGGACTATTTCCAGAAACACAATCTCCGGTTGCCGGTCATGGCTTCGGTGACGATCACCGACCGGAGCGGCCGGACGCTTTCCGGGCAGACGTTGGAGGCTTTTTGGACGTCGATCGCGCACGCGAACCTGTTCAGTGTCGGGATCAACTGTGCCCTGGGGCCCGAACTGATGCGGCCGTTTGTGGAGGAACTCTCCGCACTGGTGCCGATCCGCACGAGTTGCTATCCCAACGCGGGACTACCCAACGAGTTCGGCGGCTACGATGAAACACCGGCCGAGATGGCCCGGGTGCTCGGCGAATTTGCCGTCAACGGCTGGCTGAACGTCGTCGGCGGCTGCTGCGGCACGACGCCCGAGCACATCCGGGCGATTGCCGAGGCGATGCTCCACCAGACGCCTCGTGTGCTGCCCGTCGTCGATC
>JBDKTH010000109.1:0-2722 GCA_039680305.1 Thermoguttaceae bacterium
AGCTAGAGGCTACTGGCACAGGCGATCGTCCGTGCCCACTGTTAAGACCTGTCCTCAACGCCACCAGCAGAAAAAAGCTATCTTTGTTCACCCCCCTTGCATGCGGAGAGTGCTCAAGGGGCTATCAAGTCCAAAGCAGGAAAGTACTTAAGAGATGACCACGAACGCTTGCCAGCCCATTTATTCGACTTTGGCTACCGACCCGGACTTGGGCGAGATCGTTCAACTGTTCGTTGATGAGATGCCCAACCGTGCGGCCAATCTTCGCCAACGGTTGGAGGCCGCCGATTGGGGCGAGCTTCGCCGCGCCGCCCACCAGTTGAAAGGGGCCGCCGGCAGCTACGGCTTCGAGCCGATCACCCCGGCAGCCGCACGTGTTGAAGATGCCGTCTGCCAAGCAATGCCGGAAGAGCAAATCCGCCAGATGGTCGATGAGTTGATCGCCCTATGCAACAGCGCTCGCGCCGGCACCCCCGCGTAGAAGCCTGCAAGAAAACCGCGTGGGGCGACCGTTCGCCAGGAACTGCCGCCCCACTTGCGTCTCTTGGACGCGATTGGGAGAGGGGAAAGAGCAAAGGGATTCCCGACAGCGAGAATCTCGATCCTCCCCGACTCCCGTCAGGTATCTAGCCCTTCACCGCCTTGAAGAGCGAGACCAGGTAGGGCACCGGTTCGCTGCCGAGGGCATTGAGCACCGTGCCGCCGGCGGTGAAGTTGTGGGTCACCCAGTCTTCCTTGCCATACTTCTCCAGGGCCGCACCGCCCTCGCCCCCGCCGACGTAGACGTGGAGGCCGGCGTCGTGCATCCGCTTCAACTGCGGGACGAAGTTCTTCGTGCCCTCGGCGAACTGTGGTTCTTCGAACTTGCCGAACACGCCGTTGTGGAAGGCGACCGCATCGCGGGCGCCGCGGTTGGCCTCGATGAACTCGCCGACCTTCTTGGCGAACAGCTCGCTCGTGGCCGGCCCGACGTCCAACTGCTGGTCGTCCGGTCCAATCGTGGCCGACACGCGGCCGTCCTGGAGGACGAAGTCGACGGGCATGACGAACTCGATCCCCTTGGCCCGGCCGTCGGCCACCATCTTCTTGGCCTGCTCGATCCGGTCCTGCGGGATGAAGTAGGGCTTGTCGTTATGGGCCGGGTTTTCGGCCACGCCGATCGAAAAATCCTTCCCTTCCAACTGGGCCGCGGCCTTCTTGAGGCCCATGGCCAGCGAACCGGCAGAAAAGACCCAGCGGATCTTGCCGCGGCTGATCATCGCTTCCAGGTCGTCGAGCTTGTCGATCTTCAGGCCGCTGGAGACGACCAGCTTGGCGTTGAGGCAGTCGGTCAACGGGCCGAGGAACTCGCCGGCCTCGTACTTGCCCATCGCCACCCGGTCCATGGCCGCGGGGACGACCACTGACGAGCTGTCCAGGCTGCCGGCGGAAAAGGCCTCGTGGACGTAGACCTTGGCCACCTTCGAGGCGAACTCGTTGGCCAGCTTGGCGAGCTTCTCGCTCACCTTCGGGGCGTCGGCCGGCTTGGCCTTCCACAAGACCCGCTCGACGTCGTACTTGCGGGTGTTCTCCAGCATGATCACGCTGCCCGGGGCGGCCGAGCGGATGGCCTGGACCACCTCATCGCGGATGGTGACCGTTTCCGGGTCGAGCCAATCCTTGATCAGCGGGACCTGGATCCCGAGGATCTCGCCGAGCCGTTTGGCGACCTTTTCGAGCGACTTTTCCGGCTCGCGGCCGATGTGACCGAAGATGATCTGCTTCCAGCCCCGCTGCCGACCGTAGTCGAGCGTGTCCTTCATCGAGCGGAGGCGGATATCCCCCTCGCCAATCTTCGCCCCCGGCTTGGCGTCGGTGTCGCCACGGACCAGGACCGGGGTGCCGCTGGGCAGGTCAGCCAGCGATTCCAGCTTGGGAATCTTCGCCAAGTACTCGGTGAGCTGCAGCGTGGGCGTATTGGGATCCGCTCCCAGGATTGCCAATAACCATTGTTCCATTGCTTGTTGTGTAACTGACATTGCAAGTCTCCGTAAATTCCGGTGTCAGCGAGTAAATAGGCGTGTGGCTCCGACCGAATGCATCAGCATAGCAAGAGCCATGGAACGTCACCAGGGGCACTAGCCTGCGAGAGGGGATCGGAATCACAGCCAGTCCCGCTTCAAGAGCCGCAAAAATGCGATTCGCATGCCAATGACAGGTTGTCTGGGCGCAATCGGGCGGGCAAGGAATCGCGATTCCCGCCCGCCCGTGCCAATTGCGTCTACGGCTTCTCGGGCCCCTGGACTTCCCAGGCGTCCAGCCCGTCGGGCGTGGCCACCAGGAGCATGTGGCGTCCGTCCCACTTCAGTCCAGCCACACCGGTCACCGTGCCGCCGTAGTTGAAGCGGTCGATCAGTTTGCCGTTAGCGGCGACGAAGTGGAGGGAGCCGTCGGCCGCGACGAGGATCCACTGCCCGGCGTCACCCGGCAGGAGGTGCCCGGCGCTGACCGGTTCGATGGGCCGCTCGTGGACCCCGCGGGGCAGCGGATAGTCCCAGAGCATTTCGCCCTTGGGACCCAGGCCCACCGCCGTGAGTTCGCCCTCCAGGGTCGGGGTCAAGGCACACAGTTCCGACTTCTTGTCGCCGTTGAGATCGGCGGCGACGATCCAGTGGATCATCTGGTCGGGGAGGCTGACTTCGCCTTTCGCTTCCCCTTCGGAGTTGAGCAGCACCAGCGTGCC
>JBDKTH010000782.1:0-1740 GCA_039680305.1 Thermoguttaceae bacterium
ACTACTGCCAGGGGCTGACGATGACCTCCGAGAAGTTCGACCGCCTCTTCGGCGGGCCGCCCCGGAAGCCGGAATCGCCGCTCACCCAGCGGGAAATGGACCTGGCCGCCTCGGTCCAGGCGGTCACCGAAGAGGTCATGCTTCGCTCGGCCCGGCACGTGCACCGGCAGACGGGCATGAAAAACCTCGTCCTGGCCGGCGGCGTAGCGCTCAATTGCGTGGGCAACGGCCGTATTCTCCGCGAAGGGCCCTTTGAGAATCTCTGGATCCAACCCGCGGCGGGCGATGCCGGCGGGGCCCTCGGCACGGCCCTGTTCATCTGGCACCAACTCCTCGAAAAGCCCCGCCAGCCCAACGGACACGATCTCCAACAAGGCTCCTTCCTCGGCCCCGCCTTCTCCGAGAAGGAGATCCATGCCGCACTCCAACGTCAGGGCGCACGCTACACGACCTGTGCCACCGACAAGGAACTCTGTGACACGGTGGCCTCGCTGATCGCCGACGAAAAGGTGGTCGGCTGGTTCCAGGGACGCATGGAGTTCGGGCCGCGGGCACTCGGCGGCCGCAGCATTCTCGGCGATGCGCGTAGTTCGAAGATGCAGTCGGTGATGAACCTGAAGATCAAGTTCCGCGAGTCGTTCCGGCCGTTCGCGCCGATCGTGCTGCGGGAACATGTCGACGAGTATTTCGAAATGCGTCCGGGCGAGGACAGCCCTTACATGCTCCTGGTGGCTCCCGTGCGGGAAGAACTCCGCAAACCGATCACCGCCGAGCAGCAGGCGGCGTTCGGCATCGACAAGCTCCACTACCAGCGGTCCACGCTTCCCGCCATCACCCACGTCGACTATTCGGCCCGGGTGCAAACCGTCGATCGCCAGCGGCATCCGCTGCTCCACAAGCTGATGACACGCTTCTGGGAGAAGACCGGTTGCCCGGTGATGATCAACACAAGCTTCAATGTGCGCAGCGAACCGATCGTCGGCTCGCCCGAGGACGCCTATCGCTGCTTTATGATGACCGACATGGATGTCCTGGTGCTGGGGCACAACGTGCTCCTCAAAGAGGAGCAGCGAGCGAAGGTCACGGCACATGCCAGGGCTCAGCACCTGGCCCAATTCGCCCTGGATTGACCGGTCCGACAAGTGGAGTTGCAGTCCATGAGCCTCGTCGAAATCATCTGGAACCCCAGTGACCGTCAGCTTCGCCAGTTTGGGCTGGTGGCCCTGGTCGCACTGCCGCTGGCCGGATGGGTTTGGGGCGGCGTGGGGACGGGCGTCTTCTGTGGGACACTCGCGGCCGGCGCCGTGGCGGCCGTCGTCGGACTCGTCTGTCCCCGCCTCCTGAAACCGTTCTTCCTCGCGCTGAGCCTGGCGGCGGCCCCGATCGGCCTGGTCGTCAGCGAACTGGCCATGCTGCTTATCTTCGTGGGCGTCTTCCTGCCGATCGGCGTGGTAATTCGACTTCTGGGCCGCGACCCGCTCTCGCGGCAGCTCGACCGGCAGGCCGCTAGTTACTGGGAGCCGAAGAAACCGCCAGCCGGACCGGCGAGCTACCTGCGCCAGTGGTAGCCGAACGCGTCACGGTCCTTGCATGCCAGAACATCAGACGGTGGAAACAGTCTCATGAACGAACTCAACGAATTCGAAAAGGCCGCTCAACAAAAACCGCCCTCGCTTCCCAGCCAGTTCGTGCTCTTCCTGATGGAGAACAAGAAGTGGTGGCTCCTGCCGATCGTCATCG
>JBDKTH010000762.1:0-3182 GCA_039680305.1 Thermoguttaceae bacterium
GCGGCCGCGTATGCCAACACGATTTCGCTCTGCCGGCTGCCCATCCGACGGCGATTGCTCTCGGGCGTTCTCGTGGCCGAGGTTGACGGTTACCGGCCGGAGCGACGGATCGAGCAGCATTACACGACCGCCCCGTGCAACGACCCGCTGGCCGGAATGATCACTACAGACGTGAACACGCTGCTGCCCGACGATTTCTTGATGAAGGTCGACCGGGCAAGTATGTCATGTGGGCTTGAAGTGCGGCCGCCGCTGGTGGATCATGAGCTGTTGGAACTGGCCGCCCGGATCCCCTCGACTTACAAGATCCGCCATGGCCAGACGAAGTGGCTTTTCAAGCAGACCTACCAGCACCGGCTGCCCGAGGGGTTGGCCGGGCGGGCCAAGCAGGGGTTTGAGATTCCGATCGATCGGTGGCTTCGTGGGCCGCTGGCCGAGATGTTTCGGGCGGCGGTGCTCGATCCGAAGAGTCGCGTGCGCGACCTGGTCAGTCAGGCGACGGCCAGGCAACTGTTCGACGCCCATGGGGCTGGCCGGGGGCGACACGGCCAGGTGCTGTGGTCGGTCCTGGTGTTGGCCCGGTGGGCGGAACGGTACTTGGGTCCGTCGGCAAAATGACTGTGGGAATTGAGGTTCGTAAGGACGTGAGCATCGTTGTCCCCCTTCGTCTCGTGAGTCCGGTCCCGCTTGGAGCCGTGGTGCAACCGGTGACGGTCGGCGTGCCGATCCCCAAGGGCAAGCTGACGGGCGAGGAGTTGCTGTGCCTCGAGGACGAAACCGGCGTCACGCTGCCCGTGCAGACCGAGGTCCTCGCCCGGTGGCCCGATCGGAGCGTGAAGTGGCTGCTGGCCGATTTCCTGCTGGACGGCTCGCTGGCCGGGCGTACGTCGTGGGAAATGCGGCTCCAAGAGACGCCGACGCCGGCGATCCCCGCGGGCCTGCGCGTGCGGGATCCGGACGAGCGGCTGGAGATCGAGGCGGGGGAGTTTGTCTGGTCGCTCGCCTGCGACAGTCTGGCCATGCTCGCGCCCGGGCCCGACGGGTTTCTGCGCCCGGAGGACGGGACGCTGCACGTGATCCTGACAGATCGCGAGGGACGCCGGCTGTGGCCGCGGTGGTCGAAACTGAGCATCGAGACGCGGGGAGGCGTGCGCACGACCGTGCGGCTCGACGGGTCGTTTCCCGAGAACCAGGGCTTGCGCGTCTGTGCCCGGGTGTCGTTCTTCGCCGGGACCGGCCTGGTGCGCGTGCAGTTGACCGTACACAATCCGAACGCGGCTCGGCATCCGGGAAACCTTTGGGATTTGGGCGATCGGGGCTCGGTGCTGCTCGGTGACCTGTCGCTGGAGTGGATTGCCGGCGGAGAGCCCGGGAGGCTCCTCTGGAAACCCGAGGTGGACGCCCCAACCGAAACGACGACGGGCCAGTTGTGGCAGATCTATCAGGATTCCAGTGGCGGGGCGAACTGGCAAAGCCGCAACCATGTGGATCGCACGGGCGAGTCGGCCTGTCATTTTCGCGGCTACCAGTTGCAGGCGATGGGCGGCAAGGAGAAGGGGCTCAAGGGCAGCCCGGTGCTGGCCCTGTGCAGCGACGCCGGGACGCAAATGGCCGCCGTGCCGGAGTTCTGGCAGCAGTTTCCCAAGACGCTGGAGAGCGACGGCAGCGGGCTCCGCGTCGGGCTGTTTCCCCGGGAAGCCAAGGGGCTCTTTGAACTCCAGGGCGGCGAGCAGAAGACGCATACGGTCTGGTTCAACTTCGTGCCCGAGCAAGTGACGACCCTCGAAGGGCTCGACTGGGTGCATCGGCCGGTGCACGTCATGGCCTCGCCCGAGTGGCATGCCAACTCCGGCGCTCTGCCCTATCTGCTTCCCGCCGAGAAAGTGGACGACCGCTTCCAGACGCTGATGGACGAGGCGATCCGCGGGGACAAGAGCTTGCTGGCCAAGCGGGAGGTGATCGACGAATATGGCTGGCGCAACTACGGCGACGTCTACGCGGATCACGAGAATGCCTACTATCAGGGCCCGCCGCCGGTCATTTCCCACTACAACAACCAGTTCGACATAGTCTACGGCGCGATCCTCCAGCAGTTGCGCACCGGCGAGGTGGCCTGGAGCGAGGTTCTTGGGCCGCTGGCCGGCCACGTGATCGACATCGACATTTACCACACCACCGAGGACCGGGCGGCGTATAACGGCGGGCTCTTCTGGCCGACCGACCACTATCGGAGCGCCGAGACGGCGACCCATCGGACCTACTCCCGCGCGAACGTTCGCCCGGGCGTGCCCTACGGCGGCGGGCCGTGCTGTGAGCACAGCTACACGACCGGCCTGCTGCACTACTACTATCTCTCTGGCGATCGCCAGGCCCTGGAGGCGGTGAGCTGTCTGGCCGATTGGGTCGTGGCGATGGACGACGGCTCGGCGACGATCTTCAGCCTCCTGACCGACGTTCCGACCGGTCTGGCCAGCGCCACCCGGTCGCCCGACTACCATGGCCCGGGTCGTGGGGCAGGAAACTCAATCAACACGCTTCTCGATGGCTACCAGGCCACCGGCCGCGCGGCCTATCTCGACAAGGCCGAGCAACTCATCCGGCGCACGATTCACCCGCACGACGACATCGCCTCTCGGGATCTGCTGAACGTCGAGGCCGGCTGGTCCTACACGATGTACTTGGTGGCCTTGGCACGCTACCTGGACCTGAAGGCCGAAGAGGGGGAACTCGACTTCATGTACGCCTACGCCCAGGCGAGCCTGGTGCACTATGCCCAGTGGATGGTGGAGAACGAGCGACCGTACTTCGATCACCCGGACGACCTGGAGTATCCGACCGAGGCCTGGGCCGCCCAGGAGTTTCGCAAGGCCAATGTCCTTCGTCTGGCGGCCAAGCATGCCGACGAGCCGTTGCGCGAGCGCTTGCTGGAACGCGGCCGTGAACTGGCCGACCGGGCCTGGACCGACCTGCTGCGGTTCGAGTCGCGGCACGTGGCCCGGGCGATCGCCGTGCTGATGATCGAGGGGGTGCGTGACAGCTACTATCGCGTCGTGAGCGAAGCAGCGGCCCCGCGTCCGATCCAGACGTACGATTTTGGCCGGCCGGAAGTGTTCGTGCCCCAACGGCAGCAGGCCGTGGCCCGGATGAAGACCCTCAGCGGCGTGGGGTATGTCTTGTTGCGA